>NZ_CP059973.1:4244275-4547437 GCF_009193295.2 Bacteroides luhongzhouii
GTCAATCGTTGTGAACCAGATGTCATCACTGCCATCCTTCCCATAATTATCATTGAACCAAACAAGTAAATTTACCCAATCCAAAGTAGCAGTATGACAACAGAAATGGAACCATTTACGTTGTTCTTTCGCTTTTGCATATTCAGCTATGAAATCAGTCTTTACTACATCTTGCTCCGTAGTACTTCCACTCCCGGAAGGAAAGAAGCGTGAGCCGACAGCCTTGAACAATTTAGTCGCAGAGAACGGCAGGATATCAACTGCTGGTGAATTCTCTGCCACACTCATAAGAATGTGAGGACTTTGGATAGCGGCAGTTACAAAAACATTGTTTCCATCCGGACGGGCGAGAACCTTTATTCCACGCCCAACACGTTCGACAGCTCTTTCGCAATCAGCTTTCAAACCGGCTATTACATTATTCACATCTTTATCGTTACCAAATTTTTCTGTACCAATATTATGATAATATATACTACAACCATATTTCAGCATCATTTTCACATCCCGCCACTGTAAGTAAGGAGTCATAAAGCGATAAGTGTTTGTTGCGGACAGATCAACGGGATTGGTTGTATCCATCATGATACTTCCATTCGCCGAACAGTATGGCCAGACAGCTACACCATGAGTGAACCGGCGTTCATTGCCGCAGCCGTCCGTATATCCTAATGTCTTTTCTAAGGTTGTATCTATTATTGATTCAGGAATATCGCCTGCATCAAGATGATTTGCGTGATAGAATTTATTACTGATCGGACGACCGTTTACTCCCGCCCATACACGGCAAAAGGAAGAAGCATTTGCATCATCAGTCGTAAGACTGATAAGCATTTTTTTGTCATATTTGAGGGTTGGAAATTCTATATCTATGGAATCTACTGCTACTGGGTCAGATAAAGTAATATCCAGTTCTATCTTTTCCGAATAAGGTTTAATATAACGCACGTTCAAATAAGCGTTAAGATTCAGGGGCGTTGTTTCCTTACATTTTACTATAACTTTTGTAGCGTAATTATCGTCAACGTATACTTTGGTTATTTCATACATAGAAACAAATATCTCACTCTTTAAAGCCTCTCCTGTACTGGCGATGAACGAATCTATCGCAAAATAGAGATTACAACCTAAAGGATCATCGGATATTGTATACTCTTTTGTTGTTCCCAAGGAAGTAGGCAACTCTAATAGAACCGAGAATTGCGAGTAGATGGGATTGTCTATAACTCCTGCACTACCAGACATCTGAAATGATCCTACCTGAATTTCTGACTCGGAGAATACAAATCCCTGTGAACTCGATAAGATTTTATCATCGACTTCTTTTTTTGAATAGACTTGTCCTGGAATTCCAGATAATTTCTGCTGTTCAGTAGTTGTATAATCGTTTGTGGATAATCCTTTGCCATCTACTTTCAAGACCTTTTTATTTAACTCCTCTGTTATGACTTTATTTTGCACCGGATTGGTAGAAGTGGTACTAAGTGAGGAATCAACGGTTATAGTTGTACTGCTTCCAGTATTAACACCCTCTACAAGTTCATTAACCTTATCCTTTATGCTATTCAAGTCTTGTGCTTTTAGCACCTCGCCCGATTTAAATTCTTTTGTTAACTTATCCATATCACGCTAATTTATTTACATCTAATAAACCCGTATCTAATACCAGTTCTAAAGTCACAGGAGGAGTCACTCCGCCAGAGATTGACGACACAGAGATAAACACCCATTTACCTAATACTTTGTGAAATACAGGCATGAGCATATTATCATAATCTGTCAGAGAACTAAGTACGGGTGGAACGGCTTCCCAATTTTCCTCTTTTACAAATAAAGAACCTGGTGCAGCAGTGTCAACATCAATATTTACGTTTGTTAGTTCTCCTAATGTGTTGGCTTCCCCGCTTATATTCAATTCCTCGACTAGTGAATCTTCATCTTCTTCTATTAGAGATATTGAACTATCTTCAACTAATTCCGTCTTGCGGACAACCAAACCATTGTTAGCCTGTATTAGCTCCTCTGCGACTAACCCTTTCAAGAACGTTATGATTCCTGCAGCCCGATCATTCTCCGTTTTGCTTAGTTTCTTTTCCAGCTCCTGCGCTATCAAATCGAACAATTCATCGACTGTCGTGAACTTACCTTCCAACTCCTGAAAGTTTATTCCAATCTTTGAAAAATTTCTTTGCAATTTGAGCCGTACATCACGTCCGGTATCATTCGCTCCGTTCCACGGGACTATATTTTCATAATTATTATCCATCACGCACTATGTAAGTTCTAATTCATTTCCATCAAATTCTAACAATAGAATTTGCCAGCACATTCCATATTCAAGAGTATCTGTATCTATAAAATTCAGCATATAGTCAGCAAAGCGATTTGTTTCTAAAGTGCTTTGTTTACGAAGTCGGGCATGCTCAACCTTGACTATGCCCTGACTTTTATTACGTTCATAACTATAACTCATAAAAGCAAATGAGAAAACTTCTCCCCGTTCGCTTTTCTCTTTCATTCGACGAATTGCTTCATATATTTCCATACTACAAAAGTACCTTCCAGATAAGCCTTAAAAAAGGACAATAAAAAACCCCAAGTCCTCACGGATTTTGGGGCTAGTTTCATTTAGTTTTAACTTTAAACTTGTGACAGGAAAGCGTCTCCCGACGCAAATACTCCTCTATAACAAACACATTGCAAATATACTCTCCTTTCTTGCCTTAAAAAAGGACACTAACCACGACTCACATTCCTTTCCATTCTCTCTAATTTTTTAATCCCATCACGAACAGCTCGCGAATCAACAATTAAATCTTTCTCAAGAATAGATTGAAGCAAATCATTATTCGTATTCAAAAGAACGAATAGTTTACGCAACGTCTCTTCATCCATGATATGACCACTAACTGTATATCGGGAGGAAGAAGATACTGAATCATCAGAATAACCACCACTATATTTACCACTTTTAGTACGTACCTGCTCTAAAATTTGTGTAGTGTTCAACATTCGGATTGTTCCATTCTTTTGCGCAACATTAAAAACATCAAGAAATTGGCGTACATGAGGATTCTCTACTCCCTCATGATTGGTCACGAATTCATTTTTATGAACGGGAATAACTCCGGCAACATCATCCGGATTTCCTGTTTTAGTATATCCTTCAACATATTCATCAGAATAACCACCGGACTTCAAGCCCTTCGCTTCATCCCGTTGCTGTTTGGCTACAGCTATCTGTGCCGCACCACTAGCTACAGCTGCCGCAGCTGCAATGGCACCAAGAGCCGGACCAACAATAGGAATACCGGCCATTGCCTTATATGCTTCCATTGCAGCAACAGCAGTACTTGCAGTAATTTGTAAAACCGATACGGCAAATTGTTTGTCTGCATACTTCCTCTTTACCTGATTTAGTGCCTCTTCTTTCTCTTCTTCTAACTTAGTTGTATCCTTTCCCGCTTTTTTGGCGGCTTTTATTTCCTTGTCATATTTATGAGTTACTTTGTTCATTTCTGCATCTTGGAATCCCTGAACAGCAGAAGAAGCACTGCTCATTATACTACTTACAGCATTGAAATACTGTTCATTTCCTTCTATCTTTTTCTGAATATATTCATTATTGATTTTATTTTTTGCAATTTCGTATTCTTCCTCTGAAAGCAGCCCTTTTTTATGTTCCTCCTCAAGAGCTTTCAGTTTTAAATCTCTAATATCCTCGGCAGCGTCCAACTCATATTTTTGTATAACAGTAGCCCTATCCTTCGCTCCTTTTTCTTGAATTTTCCTCTTAGATTCTTCATATACAGACGTAAGAAGAGTAACATCCAACCCATTCTTTCGAGCTAGTTCTAATTGAGATTTATAAAAGGATTCCAGTGCTGCCAGTTGTTGGTCAGTGGAAGCCAAACCGTTCATCTTATTGAACTGGTTACTGAAATTCTGAATCTGACTAGCGCTATCCCGTACGATCTTGGCGCGCTTATCGCTAATTTGTTGTTCAAGGTTGAGAATATTATCCCCGGCCTCCTTTAAGGCTTTGGCTTTGACCTCTCCATTTTGGAACTCAAGTTCAGCAACATCGTTTTTATAATCTTTTGCAATTTCGAGTCTGGAATATAAAGAGGTAATCTCAATAGCTAAAAGGCGATTTTTATAATCTTTTTCTGTCAGCTCACCACTATCATTGAGGTTAGACTGTTCAAGCAGAAGATTTTTCTCTCCGACATTAACAGTATTCAGCCTCCTGTCCCGATATTCTTTAATTAAGTTGAGACGAGTTTCTTCTGACTTTTTTAGAGTATTGTAAATTGCGCTTTGTGCCTCACTTTCCAATTTACCCAATTCAGCCAGATGTTTCTTATCTTTTTCACTTGACTGATACTTTTTGATGATTGCCAACCTTTCAACCTGAAATTCCAGTTCTTTTTGAAGAGCATCCAACTGATATTCATTCTCCGTTCTGGCTAACGCATCAGAACTCTTTTGTAGCAATAATAATTCTTCTTTGTATGCGTTTTCTGCATTTTGCAAACGAGTAGTCCAAGGCTTCTTGTCTTCGTCATCCGGTGGAGGTGGAACTCCTTCTGTATTCTTTTCTACCTCTATTTTTATCAATTTCTTACGAGATTCTTCCATGTGCGCATTTAGTAGAGCCACCTCGTTATCAATAGCTCTCACTTGATTAACACCTTTATTTATATATCTATCCAAAACATTGTCAGCCCATGAATCTGTCATTAAACCTAGAGACTGCTTAAATCCATTCAACATATTAGCAGCACCAGCCTCAATATCCTCTAAAAAAACATTATCTGGACCATTCTTTAATATATCATTTTTTTGGTCATTCAATTCAGATACTTTCTGCTGAGTTTGTTTTATCTCCTCTAATATAAGTAAACTATCAATATAGGCATTTACAGCAGTAGTGGCTTGCTCTGTATTTATTTTCTCTAAAGTAAGACTACCCAAATATTCAGGAGATAGTTCATTTAATCTTTTTATAACAGCCTCTCTCTCCTCTTTGCTTCTTTTCTCGTCCCTAGCTATATTTAAGAAATCCTTGACTGATACAGCTTCTTGATTCACTATCGAAACAGATCGTCTACGAATATCTTGAAGATTCTTTTCCAAACGCTCACTCTCACTTAACTGTTTATTTGTATCAATAAGTAAACCTATAAGAGATGCACCTATCGTTAGGAGTAGTCCCCATGGATGTGCTTTTGCAACACTATATAAAGTTTTTAGCCCCATGACAATTTTACCAGTCCAAAGTACTTTAGCTTTATCTGCAATAACCGAAGCATTGACAGCAATTGTATATCCTGCAATGGTAGATGTTGCAAGTATAATTGCATTTTTATATTTACTAAATATGGATACTATTTTAACTAATCCTTTGACTGTAAGACTACCAGTACTCACCATATATTTCATAACAGGGAGCAACCGTTCTCCAAGTTCGATCCGAATTTCCTTAAAACGCTTCTTAGCTTTATCCAGCTCTGCCTGAACCGTCGTATTTTGTACATTATACTCATTCGTAATACTGGTACCATCAATGAAAGCCTGATTAGCAGTCTCCTGTTCTTTACGGACCTTCTCAACATTGCTAGCTAATGCGCTGATAACTCCGGCCGCTTCAGCACCACTCAACTTCATTTCCTTTAAAACAGGTGCCATTTTATCCATGCCACCTAATTTCCCCAAACTAGCAAGGAACTGAAGAACAGCTTCATTAGCATCCGTCTCCATCAGCGTTGTGAATTGCTTAACATCCATTCGAGCTATTTTCGCGTACTTTGCAGGCTCCTGATATAATTTTAAGATCAATCCTTGTAAAGCAGTACTGGCCATTTCGCTACGAAGCATATTTTGATCGAGTGCCGAAGCAAAGCCCATGACATCAGTAATTGAAAGTTTTGCCTGTTTTGCCACTCCCCCCATGCGCGCACTGAATTCCACCAAATAAGGTTCAGCAGCACTAGAATTTTGTGCGACTTCGTTCACCGCACTACCGATAGCTAACATATTTTCTTTCATTGAACGTTCGCTATCTCCAAACATATCTGCCAGCTTACCAATATTCTTGATAGCATCCTGCCCCAAATCTTCTCCAAGTGCAACATCAATCATATTGGCAGCTTCTACAAACTCCAGAACATCATTTTTCGCTGTAATACCAAGCCGCCCGGCATCTCCTGCAAGTTCATTTAAACGTTCACGTGCTGTACGAGTATCTATCTTCTTAAACTCCTCATTTAAACCAGCGACCTGTTCACTCGTCATGCCAGTATATTTACGTACCTGGCTTTCCGCTTCCTGCATCTGTGCAAACTCATCCACACATTTACGGGCGGTCAAGGTTATTCCGGTCAACGAGGCTATAAAACTTGCACCGATGGCTCCATATTTATTAAATCCATCAGTCAATTTTGATAAAGAGAACTTAGTAGATTCCGCTGTACCTTTTAGCTCTTTCATTCTTTGGTTAACTGCGTCCAGTTGTGCTTTATACTGAGTGTATAGTGGACTATCACCCGGCAAATTCCGTAGAATGGCATTCAGTTCTTTTTGCCTGTTTTGGAGTTCCTTCACACTCAAACTTCCGATACCTATCTTTTCAAAGAGTTTATCATACTCGGTCTGTAGTGCTTTAACGACTTCCTTTTGTGCTTTATACTCTGCACTATTCTCTCCAAATTTCTTTTTCAGAGAATTCAAAGTTTTATTGGCTGAACGCATTTGCTCTTCCAGCTCAATCATTTTTTGCCTCGCACTATCCTGTTGAATAACAATTTCCAGTTGTACTCTGTCTATCTTTAAACTCATAGTTTCCCAACTAATTAATTAATACACAAAAGTACCCTCCAAAGAAGCCTTAAAAAAGGACACCAAAAAGGCTCGCACTTGTATTTGCGAGCCTTATATTCTAGCCATCCAACCATCGTCCACTGTCCAGCCATGTACCGCCATCTCTCCATTTCCCATCTGTCAGAATCCACCGTTTTTCTGCTTCTACATCACTAATCCGGATCGGATAGAATGTGCCTTGCCATGCTCCAGACCTTCCATCAGCATTGATAACATCCTCTATCTCTTTACAGACATAACGTTTGTTCCGGATTTCAAATATATTCCGCGTATCATAAACGTTAACATCATAACTCTTTATCTTGATGCCGTGCTTATAATCAATATCGTACATACGTGAATAGAGCATTTTATCTAAATATGCTAAGCGCAAATTACCTGTATATGGGGTGTCCTCACAGTTAAAAGAATGAGGGTAATCAATCGTGAAAACTTTAGGGTTAAAATCCTTATCATCTTTGCGCTTTACATAAAGAGTCATCGGTGACATTCCTTTGTAGTATGATACATAAATCTTTTGTTGATTCTTATCTTTTTCCGTAGGGATGTTTTCTCCGCTTTGTATTAACTCATAAATGCCATTACTTTCATCACTGGTACCAATCTTGCTTCCGAATATTTTTGGAACTGTTACAAGTGATCGTTCAGAGTCGGGCATAAATACCGGCTCCATACCACTCTCATAAGTGATCCGTTCTATACCATAGTTCGTCATATCGGAAGGCATAATGTTTAATTTGATTTCATTTTCACTCTGCTCCCGAAGAACATCACCAAACATATTTACTTCATCTGTGTGCCATCCCCTATTCGAATCATCAGGTACCGTAATGTAGTACCGGCAACTATCATGCGTATAAAACAGATAGTTTTTAACAGCCTGGTATCCGGATGAGCTAATACTTTCTACAAATTGAGTGAATTCCAGTACTGTATCAAAATCCTTTCGGGTCGCAGAAGAAAGAATATTTTTATCTATATGCTGTGGCTTGTAATATTCACTGTCAGTCGGTTCTATCAACACATTACTTTGAGAAGGGTCTTTGTCGTTCTCCCCCTCTTCTGTTTCGTATTCATCTACAACTTGCTGAACATGGCAAACCTGTGCATTTTTAAAATATTCTGCCCTGAACAGTATAGAAACTTCCTTCTTTCTATTATTGACAAGAAAACACAGATTAAAAAAACTCTCAAATTCCGTGATGAGTTCATTTATAGTCCATCCGGGAAACATTTTTGCATATTGGTTGGGGTGCCCATTTTGTGGCAAATAGAGCAAATTCCACTCCGAATCTTCCAGCTGATTAGTCAAAACTGTATATCCAAGTGCTTTCATTAACTTTCTAATATAAGCGCAAAGATACGGTTGCAGATAAATATCCACTCCTGTTTCTCTCAAATAGTTGGGAGATATAGTTGGCTTTGAAGTAGTAACAACAGTTACAGCTACCCTCCATCCATTAATCACACCCTTGTCTGTCATTACAGGAGGTATGCAATAATCCACGTCCGGATATATGCGTTTTACCAAGTTATTGATAATGCCTGTTGGAATTTCATCTTCTCCCATATCCAATGATGATACAAGCAAATCGTTTCCAATGAAAGAATTCAATTCGGAGTTTCCCGAAGCTATTTGTATGGATACTGTTGAATCTGTCCATCCCGTTATGATTTCCGTACCATTGCAATACACTCGGTTATCAGCGACCAATACAGCTTGTCTCTTGGTCTTTAGTTCGGCAATAGAGTTCGATCTGTTCAGATGTTCATATAAGTCTGCATTAATTGAGTTACTAAGCTGAAGAGTAATATCATACGTATACTCCCCATTCTTTGTAAAGAATGGATTCTCACGTTTTACAGAAGTGCTAAAGTCGGCAGGAAGTACCACCGAAGTCCCATCAATATATAATTCAGTCATAGTCTGCTATCGTTAATCCCAAACTCAATCCATTGAATCCTCCAAACATAGAATATTCCCATTCTGTCCGCATTTTACTTCCTACAGAAAGATAATTGCAGTATTCATCCTGCCGAATTATTTCTTTCAATACACACATAATTCGCTGCAACTTGGCATAATGGAGCAATTCTTCCTCGTCAGTCTTACTACCGGAAGCAATCTTTTCACAAATAAAGAAGATTACCTGATTATCCTCCTGCCAGTTATCTTTGTTTTTAGAATCTCCTTCCGCATCCGGATAATTAGCACACAGAAACACGCCTGTTTTATCTTTGAGTTTCTTGACCATGTGTTCCTCTTTAACTGCTAGGAAACAACAATCAATCCTATCTTCGCTCTTCTGATTAACTTTAACCTGAAGCTCCACCATTAGTTCTCTGAACCGGATGATATCTATCATAATGCAATTAAGTTATTCTGTTCAACATCTGCCATTTTAAAGGTAAACTCTATAGCTTTCAGGAGACTACGGTTAAAACTACGTTCATAATTCTGTTTTGTCACAATAATAGGGAACCAACTATCTTCATACCAGATATCTACTTCTTGGGCATTCAACAGATTATGCCATAACTTATAATCACTCTGCAGGAAAATAACCCCACTACTAACTGTATATTCATCCTTTGGTTTTACTCCGAATTTACGATCTACACCAAACATCTTCGCCGTATCACTCTCATCATTGCCTTTCATAGTCATACCGCCTACGGTAGTCATTGTTTCCGGCATATCATATACGTTTTTATACCGGAAACGTTGAACCTCTTCATATCTCGTCTGATCTACCAAAAACTTAAAAACATCACTTCCTTTCACCAATTCATAACTACGGATCATTTCATTTATTTCAGGGAGAATATTTCCTATCCTTTCCATGCCGGCATACAACGTTACAGGCATTTTTTCTCCTTTATGCACATACAACTGTCCCGTGTAAACTGCTCCGGACAAAGTACGAACATTCAATATTACTTTATCACCATCCGTAAACACACTACTTACATACTCCATTGCACCATTGCGTGTCACTTTTTCCCGGACCTCACTTAACCACCCCGGAGCCGATGCTTCTTTTTTTGTTTGTAAACGACTAAACATCACATAACTTTGTGAGTCCTGTGCTCCATTGATGAAGAAAGTAAAGGTACCTGCAGCATTTGTTTGCCAACTTGATTCTCCTGCACACCATACCCCCCATAAGGCCAATTCGCAGAATTTACCAAGTCGCCGCACTCTTACCTGATAATTAGCGTCCGGAACATATTCCTCTTCCAATACCGTTTTTCCTCCATATTTTACGGAGAAAGCAATGGAGGAATCCGTATCTATGATATAATCCAGCATTGTGGCACAGAACTCTTCCGGCCTGGGTCTTTGAATTACATTCATAATCGCATATATTTGTTCTGTTTATCATTCTCCGGCAACAGGTTGTAGGTGACCGTCCCACCATCTCTTGCTTTCTTCATCTCATCAATCCAAACCATAGCATCATCATTCATCCATTCGGATAATAACTTGATATCCTCAATAGATGCAGGATCGCTCTCCATTGCACCACTTGCAGACACATATCCCCTGATTACTCCTGCTGGAATAATTTTCAGTTGCATACGTTTTAGGGCAATACTCATTCCCAATAACGCAACAGCTTTACAAGCTGCAAAATGCGCTTCATTATTTTCTTCCATAGTCAAAAGCGTATCCCATCCGTTTCCATACGCCTTCTTCACATGAAGTAATTGTGCCTCCTTGATGAATGGCAACAATAACATAAAAGTACGCTCGCTCTTGTCAATAGGAAAATAGGTGTCAAAATCCGCTCCACTGCGTATCAGTAATAGCTGAGACATTTTATAAGCCCTGCTCTCTTTCCATTCCTTAATTTCGGAAGTATTGAGATAACGTATCAAAGCGTCTACTGCTTTATAATAATCTTCCATATGCCGGGCATCATCCCTATCTAATTGCCATTCCCAAGGGAGCTTTTCACTGTTATCTGTAGCAATTTTGAATTTACGCCCATCATCTTCATGACTTAGATCATTTTTTTGGTACATACGTAATGTAGCCAATAAAGCGATAGGCCGTTGTACTTTCTTTATAAGGTCTTGATCTGCATCCTCTTTTGTCTCTTTATACCAGCCTTCCACTTTTTTGTACAGTTCAACACCAATCAATGCGGAAATTTCCTCTGTTGCCAACTCAATATCAGTTATGATTTTATTGAAATCATTATTTGCATAATAATTCCCAGTGAGTTCCCGTAGTTCCCTACTACCATTATCATCCTTATTGAATATCATACTATATCATTTATTTGTTACGCTTTAATAAAGCATCTGCTTTGTATTTATCATCCAGCAACTTCATCATTACCCGGAGTAATAATGTATCATCCGCTTTTTCTATATTTCCAAAAATTCCGGATTCTGCTACGGAAAACAGAATTCCACTCATTCCCAGACTTTGCTCCTTGGGCGTGTTCGCGTCCTGTGTTTCTTTCGTGAAGATGGATTCGAATGAAATCTCTATTCCATCAATAATAAATGTGCCTGTAAGCAAATAGTGACAGAAGAAAGCAAACCATGCATATACTCCCCACTGAACCTGCTTCGGCATCATCCTAATCCTGTTTGAGTAGAAATTTATTCATTCTTGCTTAAATTCTTCCCTGTATTTACCGTCAAAATCAGACTTTCCTATTTTTGCTCCCGGACAACGATAAAGAATACCACATAAGGCTTGCAATAAAGAAGGGTCCTGTGTATCATTGTATCCATTCATCATCATAACCGCATTACGGAATTCCCCAAATGTCAAATCACTGCCATGAGAAAGCGGACCTTTATATTGTTTCCATTCAGGTAACAGATTCTTTGTGCTTGAAAAGACAAGTTCAACCTCTTTCCCTTCCTTATCCTCACTCCACATCCATCCCAGCGTCAACGCTAATTCATCAATCAAAACATAATAATCAATGCTGCTCTTTCTCCGGATGCCACGATTGGAAAGAACAAAACGGCACCACTCTCGTTTCACGTCCATTAAAGTAATTTTAGGGCGTTCAATCAATTTCTGACGCAAGCGAAGCAAGTATAACCACTCTGCAGGAAGAACTTCCTCCCAACAATCCGGAAAATCTATCTGTTTGTTATTCATAATTACACCTGATTTGTTGCCCGTTTATCTGACGTTACATTATCCTCTTTATTGATAACCTTGCGATACATACCAACAAAAAGACCTTTCTTATGTGGAAAGTTTATTCGGATTGCATCATTCAGAGCCTCCAACGCTATTTCCTCCGGGATTTGCGTATCAGCTCCATAGAAGATCTTTAATGCATATAGCATTTGGCTGCCACTGTCACCTTTGCCGTCGATGATGATGTTGGATAACGCAGGATTCAATCCAAAGCCGCTTGTAGTAGAGCTATCAGCTATCCTTGATATTTCCGCCTGTGCTGCGATGTATTTATCTACGTTCATTTCGATTGGCTCGATTTTCCATGATTGCAGGTTTCCGTCCTGATCCACAAAGTCCACACAAGTGAAGAATTTACCTGCATTCTTTTTACCGGCCATGACATCTGCAATCCTCTTGGTAAGTTCATCTCGCAAACGGTCTATTTCTTCGTATATCTGTGCTTCTCTCCATTCTTCGTGCATGGCACGTATCATTTCTTCTTTCTGCCTCCAATACTCTTCCGGCTCATGAACAATGTATGCAGATGCAATCATATTCTCATTTAGATATTGGATTATTTCCGGAAGGGTATTAGCATCCAATAGCCAGGGAATCGAACCATGAAAACTGGAAATTGCATACATATTGCGCCCGAAACTACGCATACTATGATATTTCACAGCGGTTTCCGTAGCTGAAGGATTCCATTTATCGAAGATGCTATACAACATCATCCTCTTACTGGTATAACTGTCAAAGTCCCCAATAAGAAACTGTTTCACATCTTCCAATCTCCGGCTGTCATTCTCCGGCCATACCATCCGGCAATCTGTACTGTGAAGGGCTTCCAAACGGGTTATCCACGGTTTACCGATCCGGATTGATTTGGCTGCATAGTATTTCACAAATACTCCTTTCATGTGATTGTACTCTACAAAAGCATTACGAATATAACTCCGATAATCCCATGTATCAAGCCATTCCTGTATCTCATTATCTATCAACCACTCTTGCACACGTTCATTGTTGACTACATTCACCCGATAAAGCATCGGACCTTGACCATACATCAAACCTGTTTTGCGATCCAAAATGCCCGGTCCCAGATTATTCTTTTCAAGAATGTCACGTACTGTCTTCGGAAGATTATTATCAATTCCCCAGGGAACAACGCGAACTCCGGCTATTGTCACCGGATCACCATCCCAGTTGGAGGAAGAACCATTAAAAAAACTACTTAGTTCATTGTTACCTAAACTCATATTGATGGCATAGGTACCTACTCCAGCATCAACAAACCGGAAGCCTCCAATTTTCTCCTTTATTTCAGCCATTATAATTCAATTTTCTATTTTCCAATATCCCTTTTAAGCGGGCGATTTCCGCATCACTCAAGCCATACATAACTCTCGAAATCAATCGGTTCAGCCCTCCATACATATTTTTTGCATACCATCTCGTATTTTTCTTCACCGGATTCCGGTTTGCTTTCATTCCCCAAACCGTCCGGTTTGTATCAACTTGATGCCGATTCTTCTTATTTCCCGCAATTTCAAAAGCACGACCATAAGAAAAGAAACTAACCTTTAATCCCGGATTCTCTCCGTCATGGAAAGTTTTATAATCTATGCTATCATGCAAAGCATCCGTCTGCATGAGCTCTCTTGTCTCTATAGCTTCAGTAAGTATATCACAAAGCCATTCTCCGTGCTGTGACAGTTCCTCCTCAATAAAAAGGGTCTTTAATTCCTTGCTTTCGTCACTTTCCATTATTACACTAACTATATTGCAAAATTACATACGAGAAAGACCTTAAAAAAGGACACAAAAAAGCCCCGACTGCACTCACAATCGGGGCTTTTTTATTATTTCAAACCTTAGATTTGTTCAAATCCTTTCTGGGGATGAAATCTAACCGTTTCTACGAGTCCTAATTTTCCATATTCGTTCGGATCATTACCATAGTTTACAATAATCGTTATAAAATCGTCATTGGTAACCATTCCTTCATAAGCTCGTTTTGTCTTTAAGTAGAAAGCAAGAGAACTGCATAACTTTACAAGTCCTTTCGTACTAAAGGAATGCCATAACAAGAAATTCACCTCTATTCTCATTTGCTCCAAAGCAACGGTAATGATGCCATCTTTTTCCCATTTCTGAAAAGCAATGATCTTATCAATTCCTGCTTTTTTCTGTTTTTCAAACTTTTGCTTTTTTGTAGTCATAATGTTCTGTATATGAGACAAAAGTACAAATCATTTAGCAGGAATCAAATTTCTTTCTATATATACTTCCTCATTTAAATCTCCATTTTTCAGAGATTTACCATCTTTGCTACTATATTTCAGTTTTTTATCTCCGTATTTAATCACATCAGGTGTCATGCCTGTCTCTGATTTAATTTCATCAATGACTAAAAATAATTCGCGTAGGTCTTTTAAACCTGAAAGGAAATAATGTATCTCACTGTCTTTCATCTGAATCTCTTTTCTCGTTTACAACTATTCTTTGGTCATTCAAAGCTAAATCCAATTGATTACGAAGTTCTATTAGTTCTTCCCTAGCACAAGTGCATATATATTTAGAATATAAAGCAATAGTATATTCTTCCATGCACTTTATACCACCTGAATAACTACAGCTTTTTATAATTTTAAATATCGGATTACTCATAGTTTAACTCCTTTCTCTCCATTAGATTGGAGTGCATTTTGCAAACAAGCTATTAATTCAACAACTTCTTCAGCTGTCAATTCACACAATTCATAGTTACCTAGATAACTGATATTATAGTTATATTCTCCTGATTCAGTATCAGTATGTTTACGTTCACTTGTCACAAAGATGTTTTTATTAGTTATAGATTTATCCCGTTTCATAATGTACCTCCTTTCATCATTGAAGCATTGATACGTATATTCACACGGCTATTACCCACGATGAAATTCATTTCACCGTTTTCATCTTTACTCGTCCAGACTTTATCGTGTCCGGAAGTAATTAAATCACTAATTTCGTTGAAAAATTCTTTGACTTTCTTTGCCTCTACACATTTGGTGAGGACTTTCTTTTCTTTTTTCATAATTGATGAACTGTTTTAGCGTTTTAGGCAATTTTCTTAAAACAAGAACGGTTGCCATTTCCCGAGTTCGCTAAAACAGTTCATCAATTAACTCCAGAGAGCAAAAGAAGATTGGGAAAGGCAACCGCCTATATCATAAGTAAGGGCATAAAAAAAGCCCGCAATATTGTGAGCATTATCCGTTGCTCAATCCGGTATCATTAAGTGATAAACTGTTTTAGCACTGCAAAGATGAGGATAAAATTTGAAAATGCAAAAGAAAAGTGGCATTTTTAAATGTAATCAATATTTAGTTTATTCAATTCTTCTAGGAAGAAGCATATTGAAGCTTTATTGACTACAAATTGCCTTCTATTATCAAATAACAGAAATTTATCAGAACTACCCTCTAACGATGTTATTAGTAATGGCGTATGTCTTAATACATCTATATTCACATTTTTGCAGTCCATTTGCATGGAGTTTATCAATACTATCCTATCTTTGTGTTTTTCTATGGCTTCGTGGCAAATTACATATTCACCACCTTCCATATTGTTTATAACTCTATATCCATTTAAATATTCTTGAATCATATAAATATTACCTTCATCATGAGAACGACCAATAACCAATCCTCCTCGACGGGCATCAACAACTTTTCCTTCTTTACAAAGTTGTTCAAATTCTTTTTTCGAAATAAACATCGTAAATTCGACGAATTAAATACTGCACTAAAAAATGAAGAAAATGAAATCCCGTCTTTAATACATGGTGGATATACACACTCATCACCTGTGCAAAAAAAATAGAGCCTGCATTTCACAGCGGGCATGCTGCTACTCTACAAGCTCTATTAATCGCGATTATAAAAATATTCTAAATATAATGTAACCCGTATGCCCCCGTTTCACATCATATAATCATGCAGTTATACTGTACAAATATGCGGATAATATCTGAAAGTGCAAAAGAAAAATATTATTTTTGTGGAAAACATCAAGCTATATGTTCGAAATAGAGTTAGCTACTTATCACAAGAATTTAGAACGCCTTCGCGAAGAAAATCCTTTGGGTGGTTATGTCGTAATCAAAGAAAATGAGATTTTAGACGTATGGATAAACGATCTTGATGCTCTCAAAGAGGGCGTTAAAGCGTTTGGACGCATTCAATTTATGATTAAAGACATCAATGAGAAGCCTATAAACATTAGCGCATTTGGTAGTGCCAGTAGTAAAATGAATCTATGAAAAGCTAATATCTTTAATTTATGATAATATGATAAGTCCGGCTATTTACTAATAAAAAAATAAAGCGGAGAAAAACTCCGCTTTAACTTATCATTTCTTATGCTTTTTATCATACTCCTCTTTCGTAATGAGCCCTTCTTTCAATTGTTCATCAGAAGTGACCTTTTTCGATAATAACCAATGGTATGTATTTTGATTACTAGCTGTTACAACATAAGCTTGTTCAAACTCCCATCCGCGCTTTCCCATATAGTTCATAGCATCTACCATAGAGTTAAACTCTAATTTTTCACCCTCATCATCAACTAAATATTGCTTGGCATCACCAGACCAATATTTAGTTTTTTGCCCGAAATCGACAGTTACAATAACTTTAGTACTCATAAACTTACCCATACCGAGTAATTCACAAAACACTTTGTATGACTCTTGAGCCATTACATTGACGCTGACAAACATCAGCATTAGAAAAATAATCTTCTTCATTTTTTTTAATATTTAGTTAAAAATGTGTGTCTGTATACAAGAACATCTCCTTATATTGTGCATTAACTAGAACCATCTACAACCTAATACAGATTGCACGATCTGCAGAGATGAATCTTTTGTTTGTGCCTAGTGTACAAATATCAGCATAATATTTAACAGCACCAAAATATAACAACAAAATGTATATTTTAAAGAATAAAAAAGGGCTTCCACGGGTTGGAAGCCCTTTTACTTGTCAAAGTTTTGTCTCATGCCAATGAAGTAAAAGTACATCTATTCCCCAATATTAAATCTGAAAATAAAATAGGAAAAGACATAATATAATACTAAGGTAGGAATGGATCTAACTATACAATTATTATATAAAAGCTGTACAATCCAACCTATTCTTCTAACAATAATGAATGTTCTGGTATAATTACATTATTAGAAAATATCATATATTCCTTTCCTTTTCCTACAGTTGATGCACTATAATTTAAACTAAACTGCACCATCCGATAGTCTTTATATAATTCTGCTATAAAAGGTACACAATCATAAGTAACTATCCATTTTTGAGTATCAATTAGTGCAATTTCATCTCGAATATTACAATGATCATTGTCACAATAATAATTCATATAAAGTCCTTTACCCTTCACATAGTAAGGAGGATCAAAATAAAATAATGTATTAGGAGGAAGTATTCGTTTTTGTTCTTTTACTAGTTGCACAGCATCTAGATTGAATAAAACAATTTGATTAGTATATTGAGCTATTTTTTGTATTCTTTCTATTAAATTCCTTTTATTGTATCTTGCATCTATACCATAATTACCAGTTTGATTAACTCCACCAATAATCCCTCCCTTAATAATTCCTGAACGATTTGTGCGATTTAGATAAAATGTAGAAAAACCCAAAGTGAGTAAATCAACATTCTCTTTTGAATTTTGAATTTCCTTTTGAATCTTCCAGTTATCAACTGTTATAGGTGTCTCATCTATTAATTGACATAATTCTTTTGTATTATAAAGCACAGAATGCCAAAATGCATATAAGGATCGATCCTTATCATTTATAACAATCCTATTCACCAAACCTTCAAAAAGTAGGTGTAAAGCAACAGATCCTCCACCAACATAAGGTTCTACATAAGTCCCTCCCACCAAATTATTGCATCTAAATAGTTCTGCAAAAAAATCAGCAGTTTTTCCTTTACCTCCTGGATATCTTAATGGGGAATTAAACTTCATATTATATTTTTAGATTGACACAAAGATAGGTATTTTTGTATATCTAACAATATTAATTTCTATATTTAGTTATCATTGAATCAACCCAAGTTTTCACTTTTATCAACAACTCCTCCGGTAAATTCTCCGGCAAATAATCCATGAAACGACATCTATCAAATAAGATTCCAGCAATTCTTGCTGTTTCCTCCCACCTTTCCGTACACGACTCAGCTATAAAAAATAACCTTACAGGATCATGATAAGGACAACAAGTAGTATAAGATCCAAAAAAAGCAGATGGTTGTAACTGCCCCAATGCTCCATTCCAAGATGTACCAGTTTTACATTGTCCTAATCCAATAAGTTTACTTCCCCTATTATCCCTAAAAGGCTTCCAAACAACAATATCCAATTTTCCATCATTTTGTCTCCCTGTGCTTCCTATAGGTTCTTTAAAGCCACCACCTTCATTTAATAAGCTTAATAAATATAGTATCTTATCCTTAAAAGTACCAGCCTCACGTGCAGATGTCCCAAAAACAATTGAATTAGAGTTTTCTCCAAAATACGATTTAGCAACATAGCTAGAGAGTTCCTCAAATAACAATGTCCCATCTACCTCACCAGCCATTCTTTCAGTTCCCATATTAATACGCGTTGCCAATAAAAGATATAAATATACATAATCAAAAACTGAATCTAACCTATCCAATCTAATTTGATTGCGTTCTGTAGTAAAAGGATATCGATTATTACTTCTTCTAATGCGTTCTTCTATCTCTTGTAATGTATCTTCAAGTCTCCTCAAAATAGCATCATCTTCAGATTCAATACCTTCGTTCCTATATTCATCAGATTCAATAGACAACGCACTTCTTGCTGAACTTATAGAATAAAATTGTTCATCACTGAACAAGCACTTTATTTCTAGAAAATCAGCTAGTTCTGAAATGTTAGCAGAAATACCAGGAACTGATCCTAATTTATACATAATAAAATCTATTCAGTAATTCTATTTTTAGCAGTTTTGCCTTTTTTAGCTATATTAATATTCTCCAAATTTTGATACAATGTATCCGCTGTATTAGCAATAGTTCCTGACATTTTCAGAACCTCATCCTCACCTTGATAATAAGAAATCTTAGACAATGCTTTCTGCAACGCAACTTTTGCTTCTACTAAGGCCTTATATAAAACATCAGAACCATTTAGGCTCAAATCATAAGCAATATATAAATCTCCAGTAGAGCGAAGTGCCTCTATAGCCTCCCGATTTTGCAAAACATTATTTAAATTTTTTAGATCAGGGTTCTGACTAGCAATTATAGGTTTTATATCTTGTGTCTCACTGCCAAACAACCATAGCATAACTTCTTCTAAATTCTTTAACTTTTCTGTAGGAACCGGAGAAGTTTGAGCATCATTTAATTTTATACCTAAATAATCCTGATATCCTTCGTATCCTATTGCTGTATATAAATGAGAAAAATACACCCTATTGTGATACACATCATCTATTCTAAATGCAGTATCTTTATCCGCCTGTTCTAAAACCATCAATCCTTGATACAACTTAAAAACAGTCTTATTAGCATCACCTATTTGTTCTGCAATATCATCTAATGAAATACCATAATCATTATGAACAGAAGCTATATATTGAGCTTTTGCATATGATCCCCACTTAGCAGCTCCATTTACATGTTTAAATCCGATATATCTCCAAGCTTCTTGCCTATCCTTTAAGACGATTACTGGAAGATCATTAGAAAGTTGTCCAACCAATTCTGGGGTTATTTTATTTTTATACTTATTCATTCCCGAATTTTCAATAATATCGGGATCAAGTATAGATTTGACTGCAGCCAACCTTCTATTTCCTTCTACAACAACAAATTTTCCGTTTTCAAATACAGCATACATGGCCTCATTCTCAAAAAAACCATGTGCAAGAATCGACATAACTATCTCATTTACGGCCATCTCAGACCAAAGAATATTTATTATATCTTTTTCAGTACTATTTTTCCCTATAGGAAACTCAACCAAACGTGGATTATTCCTATCAAAATTTAAATCTACTGCTTTAAAACGTTCTATATTAGCCATATATTAAATTATATCTTTGCTAAACAACCTATGATGTGATTAGAATGTTCACAAAGATAGAAATAATTATTCAAATTAATTGAAACAATAAGTAATTATATGTTTTTATAGGGTATTATCTACTATCTATTAATTTCCAAATAATCAACTAAAAAAATATTATATATTCAATAAATTAATTCTTCATAACTATATATTAAGGGCGCATATAGCCATAAAAAAGAAAGATATTTATCAATCAGATTCTTTTATATTCAAACATACGGCTATTTTCTCTTCGATTTAGGGCGTTTTTTTTATATCTGGGAAGCACAAACTTATTATAAAACCCTGATTTTCAAAAATAAAACTATTTGCGGTTTCTAAAAACCGCAAATGAAACGGAGTTCTGCCCGACACGCGCCGATCCCTTTTTGCGGTCGCACCCCCCTTTTGGGGTGGGAAATATGACAAAATCCTTACAATCCCACACTATCAAATTTTCCCTAAGAAAATGCTACCTATCTGCCTGCCTCAGGCAGGTGTACATGAAAAAGCCCCGCTATCTTCACAGACTGCGAGGCTAACCACTCGAATAAAAACAAACTATACCCTAGATGCAACAGATATATTGCGCCCAGTCTTCCATATCCGTATCCATTCCTTACGTAACATAAGATATTTAAGTGCATCCGTAAGATTGGTTGACTCTTTAGGTAACCGGTTGGTAGGTAACTTATCTCCAGTCTTTAGTTTGACTATCTCTGAACTACCATCAGAACGGCTTACAGTCTTTGTTCCGGTTATTTCCATCTCACTCTTGAGGTTGGAACAATTATACTGGTCAAATTGAATGGTAAACAATCCCCGTTCTAAATTGCCACTTAACAAATCCATGAAGAAACGATATTCCAAATTACTACCAATATTGCCCTGCCCTATACTCATTAACTGTACCTGCCATCCTGTCCTTGTGCCATCAGCATAGTATTCTATATTCTTTTTTATTTGAGTAGCCATGTCCGCCTTGACTTTATGATAATTATTCATCGAACGATCATAATAGAGTTTCAATATCTTCCGTCTATGTGGTTTAAAATATTCCAAGAAATTATCAGCCAGTTCTCTGGCTGTATTAGGTGGCAACGTATAGAGTTCTTTCAATACTTTGTATTTCTTTTTGTCCTGTTGCCCAAATACCATAGATAGCATATTACCGGAGTCCATTCCGGCTTCAATGGGCCTATTCATGTCTAAATGCCTAAGTACTGTGCAATCCTCCTTCCATCCCAACGGCTTCTGCTCTATAATCTCATTAATGAATCCATCAGCATAAAAATGCCGGATAGCCAAATTACAGTAAAACATTTGCCCGGCTTCCAATTTGGGGATAATCGAAAGGATATTGCACAGAATTCCTTCAAGCCCCTCGGAGAATTCATCACTAAACCAATCCAGCCCTAAAACGTCTGCGTTGACATAAGAGGACGAAATGAAAAAAAACGATGTACGTGAACGTGTCTTGATCCATCGTTCTTCCCACCGCTTCATATTGCGTCCTGCGAGTTCCAGTGCCCGTTGCAGTTTATTAAGACTTGAAGCTAATGATTTATCAAAGCGATATTTCTTCAGCACTTCATTATATTCCTGCAAGGTAGCTACATACGTCTTTTTCGTCTCGTTATAGACAAATCCCGCCTGGAGCATTAACAGGATTTTATCTTTATCGTTCTGTTTAGCTAGTTTCAGAATCCAGTCATATTCGCCAATATGGTTAGGATTAGGCATATCGGTAGTAAGGGTACGACTACGGTACCAAACATTCATTCCATACTTCACCCTGAAACCCCGTACAGCTTTCAACAGATTCGTAAATTTCTCCTCCGGGAAATACTTGACTTCATCACCGAACACTCCAACATACGAACGTCCTGCACCGATAGACGGTCTGTCTAAAGAGATGAATGTGAAATTAAATCCGGTATAGAAAACCATAGTGTTACGCCAGTCCGTACATACATTGTACATTCTTTCCTGCCATTCTTTAGGCGGCTCCTGATTAATCACATAGTGAGTGCCGATTTCCCACCCTAATAGAGAGAGTCCATCTATAAGCGAAGGAATGACATTCTTATGCAAATCTGAATATGTATCAGCTACCCATGCGAACGGTGCGCCCTGACAATCCTGTGCAACTTCTTGCACTCGTTCTGATAATACTTGCACTGTTTTAGCACTGGCACGCCCGGCAATCCAATAAAGCGCCCATGGCATCATTATTGATATGAGCTGGGCCATCCAATTTGCGTATCGCTGTTCTACATCATCAGTCGATGTCTTTAGTTTTTGTTTCCTGGTCATCGAGCATTTCAATTATATCCACATCAATCACTTGCGCATCCCTCCCGCTCCGGAATATCAGGAATAGAATCAATCTGTTCAGCAAGCAATTGCCTGTTAACCTGTGGAATTCCTACAGCCTGCGTATCAAGCATATAAATTTTTATATGCTTTTCGTTGACTTCCTTCCGTTTCTGCGGATCAGGTTTATCCAATTGTTTGATCTTAGCTGCCTGTATCATCAAGTTTCCATACACTTCCATGTCCTTAGAAGAATGTGCATTTATTAATACAACCTGTGCCGCTTTCTGCAGATTATCATACATCATATTTCGGTGAGCGTTATTTTCTACCGAATCATTCGCAAAAAACAGGTTTATAGCCTCATTATACATTTCCCTGGCCCTAGCTCTTTTTACCTGAAAAGGATCATGCATAAGGAAAGATATTGCATTATCCTTACCATATTTCCGCTGTATGCCAATCAGGGCGTACAGCGCATTATAATAATCCATCTCATCATCCGTTAGTTCCATTGTACAACCGGATGCCAAGTAATCCTGTAACCTGTCAAAATAAGAAGTTTCAAACATTCTCTATATCTCCGAAAAAAACTTGGTTAATCGCATTCTTAAAACCGACTTCACGACGCAGTTTATCAAGCCGCTGTGCCTGAGTTACATTATCACCAACTTCAGCACTGGCCGTCATTGATAATCCTTCCTTTGCCTGTTGTATCAACTGTCCACGTTCATAATGGTATTTCAGTGGAGAACCTACCAAATTGAAGTACCACTCAAAATCATTCAAAGGAATATTGTAAAACATGGCTAATTGCTTAGGAGTATATCCTATAGCTGCCAGCTTTTCATATTCATCAAAGTTAATCCTGTCATACCATACCGGATTTTCTCTCCACTTAACCAATTCGTCCGCAACGAAACTCATAGACTTCCTTACTTTTTAAAAATACATATTGTTCTTCCATCGCATTCTCGCCATAGTTTCCACTCCCTTCTACAACAAAAAAGCCTTTAGGCGTATCCAAACAAGTTATCTTCTTATGGCTCCACGCAAAAGACAATTCAATAACCCCATCTTGATGGAGTGCCATCAACCTTTCAAAAATCTTAGGCATACGAAACTTTATTGTCTCGGAAATATGCAAATGAATACTCCCAATGGCCCCTTTCTCCTTCCATCGGAGCAATGCATTAATTATGCGTTCATTGGTTGAATAAGTTGCTATATACAGGTGTTCCAAATATCCAGTATGCTTGAGTAAGTAAACTATAAAAGTAAATGCCGTAAAACTTTTCCGTGTTTCTATGAAAAAGACTTCATTTTCTTTTGGAAGTCGGCCGCATAACTCTTTGAGATTATTCAATTTATATGTTTGAAGCATTTCAAACCGCTTCGAATACATTCGTGACTCACGCAGTTCTTCACGTAGCTCGTTTAAATCAAAATAATAACTCATTCAAGTAATCGGTTCACCTCTTCCAATTCAGCTTTGTAACCTGCCAGTCTTTCCCGTCGTTCGATATCCAAATGCGGCTTATCTCCTTTATTCAATTCGCTAGTTACCCGCCAAATATTGTTTTCTATCTGTTTTTGGCGTTTTACAAGTTCTTTTATCGGTAGTCCCAATAGTTCTTTTCTCCTTTTAAACTCATTAAAAATCGGATGCTTCCCTAATAAAGACTTATTCTGCTGATAATAATTCAGTTCATCCCATATCATCCGGTTTTCAATATAACTGTCTATTAATTGTCTGCTAACAGAAGTACATTGATTCAGATCAGTGCAATCGCGGAGTTGAGAATGTAATTCAACGTATGCATGATATCGTGAAAATTTTCGGGAAGCAAGTGCCTCCAACTCCACCGGACATGATTTCTCGTTTAAAAACGAAAATTCTTCCCGAAAAGACTTGGGTTTACGGCTGAATGTTATCTCTGTTTCTTTCCAGTTTGTCGTAAAATCCTGATTAATATTGTATTTCTTGCAAAGAAATGCAACCATCATTCTCTTATTGCCGGAAGGGTTGGAACGAACCAGACGCAACGTTAATGGAGATACGCCCGACTGTTCCATCAAGCGTATTCCTTCTTGAGCATTTGCTCCATTCTTCAGCCAAGCGATTACAATCTCTTTCACTCTTCAAATTCGGATTTATCCGGGAACATTTCAAGTAAATATTTCATTAGAAAGTCAGAATATCCACTTTCTGCGTTATTCAGGAATATTTTCTTTGATACCAGTTCCTGAAATTTCTTGTGATCCGGTTGCTTGGATACGATAGACAATGCAATGTTATCGCTTTGCCAGTTCAATTCGATAGAAGAAATAGGATCGAACTCTGGAAAGAGAGTATTAAAATAAACAGATGAGATCAAATAACCACCTGTATTCAATTCCGGGAACCTTTCAAACATATCTACAAGACTCTGTTTTTCGTAAACAACAGGAGTATGTGTTCCAAAATCTAATTTGGGAAAATCTGCCAGCAATGCAACTGTACGCTCCATATTATCCCTATAAATGCCTTTATATAGTTCTGGACGCAAGATTCCTTTATTTTTAGGTACCTCAATATGAGCCAGCATTACCGGAGCTACAAGGTAGATATCATCATTGGACCAAATAAATTTATCAGTAACTTCATCGGCAGCAATAGCCAATTTTAATTTTTCAAGTACATCAATCTGAGGATTATCTGACACACATTCATGTTCTATGACTGTAACAACATCACTCATCCATTCCTCCCGGTCGCCAATGATGACAACATTAACACCAAAACGCAGGAATTTATCAAAAGAGCGCAATGCCATTTTCAACTCATTCCCTTGTGCTTTGTTCTTAACATAAGGAATTACCACCGTTGTATGATCCAGTATGGCTAAATTCTCTTGAGATGCCAGTCCCCCGCTTGGAGCCTGATCTTGTTCCACACTAGAAGCCTGATTATTTACTGAATCAGCTTCCACTTTTTTTCCTTCTTCCTTTTTAGTTCTCATATTCTTATTTTTTGATACACAAAAGTACCATTATCCCAATACAGGCAAAAGGACACAAAAAGAGGTGCTATATCCAATATGGATATGCACCTCTTCTCAACACAACAAACAAACTTATTTATAGACCTCCTTTAGATGAGCCTGACGCACTACCAGCCAATCCTAAAATAGCATTGATTTCCTCACTGTCTGTAGCCGGAATAAGGCTCTTGGCAATATGTCCAATTGTAGCCCCACGCAGTGAACTTGCCAAGTTGATCGTATTTTTATCACCTTCTTTGTTATCCTGTGAATCTGCTTTTGTGAGTTTCAATGGAGTACAGGGAGTACCTGCTATCTTTGCATCATCACCTGAGCAGCCAAAAACAATAGCTCCTAAATCTTCATTGATATTGTTGTTTACAAATTCATCGTGTTCAACCTCTGTTCCCGGATGCTCATAATCTACATGATGAATGAAGCCACGCGCATCGTCTTCTCCTTCGCTTGTGTGATAAATGTTAATAGTAGAGTCGGTTGCATAGACTGCAATCGGCTTTTTCCCATCTGCCAAAGCGAATTCCTTAACACATACTCCTTTTTCATCACGGTTGTATGTCTTTACATCATTCCAGCGGAAATAGACAATATACGCCTTTTTACCTTTCGGGCGTCCTGCATTCGATGTCTTCTTAGGAACCGATACAAACTGATATACTGATTCTGCCATAATTTTACCTCCTTTTATTTTTTAAAGCCCACCAGCTTCGGAGACAGACGCTCCTGACTCTGTGGGTGGAATATATGCGAAAATAGCTTCAGCAATCCAAAATCCAGTTGCTTCCCACCATTCAGCAAAAATCTTCACCTTATAGTTTTCTCCTTGCATCCAAATTTTTGTAGCTTGTGGGTCCTTACTACGCAAATGTTTGAAGTTCTCTTTTGGAGTAATAAAGAAAACTCCGGTACCACGCATACCTTCAAGTGGAGCAAATGTGAATTTAGAGAAATCGACTTTCACTTTTTCTCCATCTTCATTCTTCAACCAAGGATATTTCTTGCGATATGCTTTTCCATAGCGCGTTACAATGTCCGGATCGGCATGAATAAACATCTGTTTCTTTTTGTATAACGGTTTAACCTCTTCAACCGCCTTGTCGATCTGATCTACCAGCTGTTCATCCGACAGCTTCTCGCCATTGAGCAACCAGGTAATAGCTTTATTATTCGCTTCTTTCAATGCTACAAGTTGAGTGACATACCCATCCATAACTTCATTGGCTTCTGTTGCATCATCACCGTCTTTCACAGCTTTAGACTCTACAAACTTACCTGTAGCCAAAGCAACCTCACGCTCTTCGTCCAACTTAGGGAACACAAGTTGATTTAAGATATACTTTACAACCGGCATATCTTCCGGCTTCAAGTTCTCATCATAAAGATATCCGATGATATCCTCCATCACATCAGATGGAACGATAGCAACGTTAATTTTACATTTGAAATTCTTAATGGTAAGCGGAGTAAATTTAGTTTTTCCTTTGGGCGTCCAATGGGGAGTAAACTGCTGTAATACCGAATCAATTGCTGCCTGTTGTGCACGAACCTCCACTTTATCGGTAGCGATGGTGGACATATACTGCGTAGATTCGGTCTTTCCCATCAAACTTTGCAGGATTTCAAGACGTTCACTATTTACATACTTACCAAATTCTTTTTGCAGTTCGGTAGTTTCAATAGTTGTATTGCCTGAATAAGAAGCACCGGGTCTTCCATAATAAATAGCATCAACATATTTATTATGCGACAGATTCATGTCCGGTTTAAAAGTCTTTCCCATATTATCCGCATTTGTTCCTGTTACAACCTTTCCTGCATCAGCAGTTTCTTCCTTTTCCAACTTAGCGATTATGGCATCGGCTTCCTCTTTCTCTTTTTCCAGTTTGGCAATACGTTCACGAGCCTCTTTCAACTCTTTCGCATTTTTCCCTTTCTCAACCTCCATTTCAGACAGAAGTTCTTCTGTTACCACACTCTCTGCAGTTTTCCCCTCCTTTTCGAAATCGGCAAGATCCTTTTTGAACTCCTCGACGAATTTTTTTCCATATTTATCTTCCAGTTTAGTCTCCTGCTCTTTACTCATTGAGGATTTTCCGTCCTTGTCTTTAGCTAAAGCTGAGATTCCCAAATATCCAAATACGGCAGCAACTACTTTTTCAAACATAATTATGCACTTTTTGAATTAATATATTCGTTTACATACGCATCTCTGCGCAATTCTCTCACTCTTCTCAATGCAAACTCTCTAGTACCAACCGAATCAATCAAGCCATTTTTTTTGGCGTCGTTCGCATAGAACATGCGCCCGGCAATGATCCCTTCCGTTTCGAGGTTAAGTTTACTACCTCTTCTACTTTTAACTGCTTCTTGGAATCCTCTTGCGAGCGGATCAAGTTCTTCTGTTTTGATTGCATCATATTTTCCCTCCTTCGCCGCTTCAAACGGCGCATTTTTATAAGATGATAAATTACTATAGATTGTATGAACCTTTATTCCATCTTTCTCATAATATTTGGCATAATCCGGAAAACTCATCATTACACCAATAGAGCCAAATTCCGAAGAGATTGTGTTAGAAGCAATAATTTCATCGCAATAACAAGCTACATAGTAGGCAGCAGATGCGCACAAATCACAATATGCAACCACACACTTCTTTTTCTTCTGTGCATATTGGATTGCATCAATGAGTGGGGCGATAGCATCAACGCTACCGCCACCGGAATCTATGTCAAGCAAAATACCAGAAATTTTCGGGGAATCTGCAGCCTGATTTACCATCTCTGCTACTTCAGTAGTTCCATAACTACAGTATGAACCGTATTTCAACATAGAACCTTGAAGCCCTATGACTGCCACACTATCTTGTGGTGCATCTGAAAAATCGTGTCCGGATTTCATTTCTGTTTCGGACATCGCACATACAACTATGGGAGACTTATCTGATAGTTTGGTTATATCTTCACTCTCAACCCCTCTTTCTAAAAGAAGATTAATCAGGATTTGGTTGGCTTCCACATCCCGAAGTGAGATAAACCATTTACCTCTCAAAACAGCACTATATAAAGAAGAAAATGCCATGTATTTTTATACTTTATTTGTTTGATACAAAATTACAATGACTTACCGCCTATTAAAAGGACTTTAGGAACTTTGAGAACTCGGCACTAGAACGTTTTATTGATAGAGTGATGGCTGCTGGGGAACCGCTTCTCTCAATAGAGAGCTGTACCGGGTTTTTATCTGTTCCAACCACTTTCCTCTCACCATTAGAGTAATCAATACGAAGTAGCCCATATCCACCACATTGTTCCCTAATAAATGATTCATTCGCCTCACTTGAATCTGTACAAGTAGCGCTCAATTCTTGTTGTACCAATTCTCCCGGAGCAGACCTAGTTTCTTTTAGCTCACATTTGGATATATTAAAATCGATCCAATTGCCGGAAACGGAGATGGAACTAACGCCCAAACAATCATCAATATCCGCATCGTCTATTGAAAGATAGAACATTGCGCTAATTTGTGCTCTTTTATCATCTAAACTCATAGCTTATATATCTAATAATGAATAAATTGCTTAAAAGTATAAGTATAAAAAAGATAAAAAATATCTTTTTACTTATAGATTAATCGTAAAAAAAACACAATCACTTAGAAAAGAGACAGTTGTATTTCCTTATTTACCTCTTTTATCATCTTTTTCCGATTTCGATAGTCATACTTCTTTATCGCATCATAGTTTATTGCGTTATTTTTAATGTTATATGCCATCAAAAACGCTTTTATAATCTTATCCTGCTTGAATCCCTTCTCATATCCCGCAACAAAATATTCGCGAATACGAAGACGGAAAGATGCTTCAATGTAATCCTGCAACATCCTTTGTTTCCATTCAGGAATATACAGAAAGTTTTCATTTAAAATGAAATGATTCCATTCCTGTGTTGGCAAATATAATGTAATTGGATTCTCTTTCAAAGGAAGACGTGGCGGGCGGTCTTTTATTGTCACCATTGCTTGAATCATTTTTCCGAGATCATTAGTGGTTGCTACCATTACCCCACCTTCTTTTCTACACCCAAACTCATGATATAAGTAATCATGTAAATAGGGTGCTAGTTCTATTGTTACACTTGGTTTTTCCATATTACTTGTTTTTTTAAATAATTTCCCATACTAGCTTACAACCTACAACTAACAATCAAAGCATTGTATATAAGCACATTACATCTAGTCTACCGGTTGTAACCACTTATATGGTTGTAAGTGGTTGTAAGTAGGTTGTAAGTGAATAACAAACTATGCACTTACAACCTTTTCATATCTGATTATCAACATATTAAAACACATATATTATAAAGGTTGTAAGGTTGTAACCACATTTTCAATTATTTTTCTCTTAAATAGTTTTTTATATATTAGACCTTATGATCTAATATACATATATACAAATATCTGATTAATAGAGTTGTACTACCTTATATCCATAACGTGTACCCATTCCCGGCAATTTCTTACCTATACGTTCATAGCCTAACTGGCGCAATGCCTGCCCGATAGTAATATCGTCAATGCGGGTCATTGAGCTAGTTATCTTTCGTGCAGCTTTCAGTTCCCGAACGATGTCCATCGGCATGCGGAACAAAGACTCTTCATCTTCTTCCGGCTTCCGGTACCATTCCTTCACCAATTTATATGCGGTGGATTCAATCACATACTTTGCGTTATATTCTTGGAAATCATCATAATCTTTTCGATTAAAGGTATAATCAAAAGTTCCATTATACAAGGTCATAGCTTCCGCCCAAAGCTGATCCACGTCCACGGCTTCTCTGTAATCCCCGATCTCGTCAATCTCAATAGCGGCTATTCTACGGAGAAGACCGGAATCTGAATTAAACAGAAACCCTCCCATCTCCTGTGTCTTATTACTTGTGAAAGCACAGGAAGCAATACGTTGCATCTTTGTGGTGAAACTTTCTCCTGGCAACTTGATATCCACCATGAGCCGGCTCATATTATTTTTAAAACTGTTCTCTGTTGACTTTGTTATTCCAACAAACTCATCAAAGTTGATAATAAAGCGGGAAACAAAACACTCTGTCATTCTGAATATACGTTCGTCTTTATCCGAAACAACGTAATACTCTTCCAAACATCGTGGTACCAAAAATTCAATCAGTGTCGTCTTGCCTATTCCGCCTTGAGCATTAACAAATCCAATTGCTACATCATTCTGCCTCTTACCATATACTTGTGCAACTACAGCTACCAACCACTTTTTTATTAGGTATTTCATCCGGTTTTGATAAAATTCCGTATCATCTTTATCTTTAAAGTCGTGTGCCCGGAGAAAGCTGCAATACAAATCTATTTGGCTGACACCGTTCCATTTGTTTTGTAAACCATCAAAATACTCTGTAACCGGATTATATGCTGTCATCTGATTAGGAGAAGTCAATATAGCCTTTAATAACGACTTGCTACAGGCCAAACCATCATCAATCATATGCATATAGATATCATTTTCTGTGATTGATGTAGTGTATTCACGTTCCTTACTCTCAATATACGATTTTGAGTGGTCGAATATATTAATCTTAATTTCATAGTTCATATCCAACCACTCCTTTACCGCTTGTACTTTTCCAGCAGCTTTGGCAGCCGAAGAAGTTTTTGCCAATTCTCTCTTAGCCATTATTTCCCCATCTCAATCGGCGGTTTTCTCCTGGAAGCTCCACCACGTTAAACATTTCGTCCATTCTCGTCCGGATGAAATTACCATATCTTTGCGCAGTAATCTTGCCCTTTACATCTCTTGCAGCTTCAAGTGTGTCAAGTGTAAAGTTAGAAGTAGCATAAGTCCTACCGCCATATTCATACCTGATAGCAAACAAGTCTATAACGGGCTTGACTACATTACCATAGTCCTTCATCTCTAAATTTTCACGTCCCAATTCATCAATAAACAACGGCCTTTCTCTTAATCCAGTGATTCCACCTTCCGATTGAAGTAATTCTATCAGTTGTTTCGCATGAATAGTTTCGGTTATCTTGCGAGTGAGATAATCCTGTACTGATAAATAAGAATACATCAATAAAGACTTACCACATCCAACTTTTCCCATCAAATATATTCCTTTATGCACATTCCATCTACAATTCCTCACATCTCCAGTCAGATAATAATATAACTGACGAATAGTGTCCTTATTGTATTGATCCACAATGAACGCTGATTTAATACCTCTTTGCATCATGATGGCTTCTGCTTTGGCTTTCAATAGCTTCCAAAACTCGATATCGGAAATATGGGAATAATGAAAAGCCCATAGTTCTTGGTCAAGTTCCTGCTGCCTTTGTTTACAGGTATTTATGAAGTCATTAAAAGTCGCTGTCATGAGTGATCTCTTTAGGTGGGTTAGTATAACTGTTATCAGTCACTTTAAAAAACTTTGGATAACTACCAGCCATAGCGAAGTTCAAATATCTAATTGCCGTATCCGGACTTCCTTCACTTATATCATCAAGATAATCCAAAACTTTCTGTTCTTCCCTGCTTTTATATGTCTTACCAAACGTCTCCAAACGGTATTCCTTCCAATATTGCCAAGTCTGCTGGAACTCCTCTTCTTCAAAAGGTAATTTGATATCAACAGGTTCTATCGGATTCTGCATTAGTTCATCAAACTTCATAGCCTGTTCTTTCAGCCTATCCCATTCTTTAATAAACTTCACTATTTTTTGTTGTGCGATAACAGGAATACCGCCATCAATATAAGTATTAAACTCATTAGTGGCACATTCGAACTGTTTCCATAATATATTCCAAACTTTCTGCATATCTTCAGCTATTTAAGTTATTCTAAAAAAGACCGGGAATTTCACCCGGTCCAATGAACAAACCCAGATGGGGCTGGTACCCAACAGCTCTCCTTAAAGCTGGCATATTAAATTAGTTATTCATCAGTAGCTCCTAGAGGGGCCTTTTTAATTTGTTTTACTCTAATTAATAATTTGATAATGAGATGTACTTACCAGGTAAATTACAGTTTTGAAGAAGTTTATCACATTCTTTACCGTAAGCAATCAAGACGGAACCGCATCCTGGACGATCCCCCCTTGTACCATCTAGACGAAGAAAGTAAATACGATCGCAAAGAAATTTGATAGAGGCTGCTCGATTGAAGACGTCTTCAAAGAACATCTTATTATCACATCGAGCATAAAGAAGAGCAATCCCATTATCATGATCGGCCAATCGATGAACAAAATACTTAATAATAGGATTGGTGTAAGGAGGGTTAAGGAATACCCGCCCTTCCCAATCTTTCGACAATCCATCAATATCTTTTGTGAAACATCTGTTAGCAGTATGCCAATCAGTTTTAGGCGCACATGGATCTAAATCAAATTTTCCACCTAAAGATTCGATTATATATTCCGGGGTATACCATTCGGTTGTAGCAGATTTGCCACCCTTTTCCGCTGTTTGAAAATTGACATTCATTTCTTTCTTTGTTTTACTCTAATTAAAATGCACCTCCATCACAGGAGTTAAGAATAGTTTCTACTATTCTATCACTTTTCATTCTTCCATTTTCGCCCACTCCATCATTATCATCCTTATCAAGTTTCAAGATGTTTAAATTTCCATCAGCAAAGAGAGTTAGATTCTTAGGTTTCTTTCGGATTAACTTCTTCAGCTCCTTAATCCACTCCTCTTCTTTCTTCGTTAGTTTGATTATTTTCATAATGTTCCTTTCTATTTTGTTATTTTGAATAATTTTTTCTGTCTCTACATATTCCAAGATTCTCAAACCCTAGAGGACAACCATCGCAATAAACATTGTCCCCTTTTTGATAACAGGGACGATTATGGAGAATTTCTTCTTTTAGTTTGGAAATAATATCATCATCCTGAGCTATTACTTCTTGCAAACTCTCAACGACCTTTTCATGGACTTCCTTTTTTATTAAGGAATTATATTCGTCCTCTGATAATATAAACATCATACTGTAGTTCCTTTCTATTCCGTTATCGTTTTATCTCCTATCTCAAATAAATTGTTTTGTAAGTCATAACCAAAACTTTTAATTCCACCTTCCCGCCTAATACTTCGTTTACCATCCTCTGGCAGAATGACAATCTTTACTTCATCATTAATTTGGTATCCATCTTTCCTTAGGCGATACCGAAGATTGTTAAGCTTTCTCCGTTTTTTCTTTTCCATCAAAATCTATTTTTTGTTCTCCTTCCCATTTTAATAAGATATAGTAGAAATCAGCCTGCAGAACATCAGGAACTTTATTCATATACATTCGCTTCACCATATTGACAAATGCCCCAGGTTCATATCCTGTATCAAGAAAACTTATAAATTCATTCACTCGATTAAGTTTCATGATGCGCATACCTTTAATTGTAGCTGTTCCAATATATTGCCCTTTCAATTCAATTCGATATGTCCTATTGATTTGATATTTGGAAGTGGCGAGGCGAAAAGTAGTGAAGCATTTACACTTTAACTTTCCATTCCAACCATCCGAGAACCTAATAACTTCCATATTATTCCCCTTTCCCCTGATAAATAGTCTCTGTTGGCATAGCTTGCTCAACATATTGAAATAAGAGCCGTGGAATATCCTCAATAATCCTAGTTAAGCTATTCTCCTCAATTAATTTGATAGCCACTGTACTCATGCACTCATCTATTGATGAAACATTTTTCACTTCCACATAAGATAGATTGTTTAGCGCATCAACAAATGTAAGATACCTCATTACATCAAAAGCGGCTACACAATTTAATACATCATTAAAGGTTGGTTTCGGAATCCAAAATACATCTTCATCATTCTGATTCTGAAGTGTCACAAACGGCTTGTTTTTTGCGTCCATAATAATAAGTTTATTAGTTAGTAAATCGTCGTTCGAATCCGGGAATCGAACCCGGAAATGCTTTTATTGTAAGTTGTTAGCATGCCAGTAGGAGATCATCTCTCCCACGTTCCTGGCTCCGATTTTAGCTTTAATATTTTCACGATGCCGATTAACAGTCAGAATAGAAATAGATAGTTCAGAAGCTATATCTTCTGCTGTCAGATGGTCAACTATTAATCGAAAAACTTCCATCTCTCTTTCGGATAATTTAGTAGAGAGCTTAGGTTTACAAATAACTCCCTCAAAAATACATTCCCCTCTTAACGGACATTTCACCTCTTCGAATTGAAGTCTACCTAAATAATCAATATCATATTTATTTTGATCGTATTCTCCGAAATTACAACGAACAAACCGATGTGCTACCTTATATTCATAAAATGATTTGTTTCTACTGCTTTTTGAATATAACTCCATTAAGGCCGCATGAGCATCAGGATATCTATCGCGAATAATTGTAAGTAGCCAAGCCACTATTTCATTATCAGTTTCCTCAAAAAGACGGGCGGCTTTCCCTTCCTCTTTCAACATAACATCCCCCTCGGGAGTGTTATAAAATTCAATATTAGTAAATTGTTTCATGCCTTATCGTTAATAGATTCGTTTAAAAGACGCTTGAGTAAACTTACTTCAAGAGGTCTAAATGAATTTCCTGACATTTTATTGTAGAAAGATGGTAGAGACACACCACTCTGACGAAGAAATTCATCTCGTAACTCTATTTTCTTCTCTCTCGATAAGAGATCATAATGGCTTTTAAATACCATTTTTGGTTGTTTTTCTCCTTTTCTCATTATTATTATAATTTTTATTCTCATTTTTATAGCGCAAATCTACCACTTATTTGCGATTACCGCAAATAAACAATGAGATATTCGCAATTTTAATTGCGAATATCTCAAATTACCAGTTAGGATTTTAGTTTAACTTTATGAATATGAATGTAATAGAGAATATTAAGCAATTAAGGGCCGAAAAGGGTATTCCGCAAAAGAATTTGGCGGATGCATTAAACGTTGACATTTCTGTCATTAGCAATATTGAAAATGGGAAACGTGAATTAAAGGTTAGTGAACTTGAGATTATCGCAAATTGCCTTGAAGTAAGAGTTATTGATTTATTCACATATCCACAAAAATATGTTATTAGTAACAAGAATTGCGAGGAGCCTATTGAAGCCGTATTGCAAATAAAATTGGGAAAAGATAAAAAAGATCAAGTACTACGTCTCGTTTTTGGAGATAATAATCTTGAGATATTAAGTAAATAACATACATAATAATAAAATATGAAAGAAATGCAAGCATTAAACAACCTCCTAACAAAAACTTTTCTTGATATTTCTAATGAGATTAGAAATATTGGTTATAATGTGGAATATACAAATAACTCTCAAAAAGAATATGATAGCTATTGTATTACTCGTGAGAATGAGATTTATTACATATTAAAAATGGGCATTACTTCACCTGGCACAATCAAAGTCCAATTAGAAGGGAATGAGCTAATTTTACAAAAAAATACAATAAAAATAGTAAAGAATGATACTCCCCAAAATATAATAGAAGAAATAAGAAAAGGGTTCGAGCCTATTATTTCAAAAATTGAGTCTATGCACACAGAAGCAGAAAATATACAATAATAGACAATTATCAACCAATTGACAATTATAGACTAAAATTATCGGTATAAGAAGGATATAGAGCGTATGGAGTGACTTTCCCGCTACCCCGACGAAAAAGAAAACGCTGATAATTAAGTTGCAAACTTGGCTATCAGCGTTTTCTTTTTATTCAAAAACTCCAAAAGCCATCGAAGAAACAACTAAACAAGCTAAAACAAAACAACTTATAAATTATTATTATGAAAAACATTTTATTTACACTTTTTGCTATTCTGATCTTAACTAGCTGTAGCAAAGATGATGATAACTGGATCGAGCTTAACGAAAACAATATCGTGGGTAATTGGTCGACAGGCATTAAAGGCTCGCATAAGTTTTTAAATTTCGGAAACGATGACAAAGGCTCTTTTGGAATTTATAGCAATGCAGATCCCATTTCTTTCCAAACGTTCAAATACAAAGTCGAAGATAGTAAGATTTACATCTATGATGTATTCCCAAAAGGTAAGTCACCATATTATTTGGACTGTAAAATATCAAATAATAAACTCAAAATTGAAAATGGTGAGGAATCTGGTACTTACGAAAAATTAGAATACTAACTACTTCCAAACTTAAAAATGCTTAGAATTAATAGTATAACACAAAAAATAATATTTATGAAAACAGCTTTTTTATTGGGCAGCATAGGATCAGGACTAATTCTATTATGCCACCTTTATTCGTTTGTCCAAATGATCATAATGAATCGCCCCGATTATTTGTATCCGACATATTACATCCAATCCATTATCATCTTCATAGCATGGACTTTGATTTTCATTTGCTTTATGATCGCTTACCAAAAACAAAACAATAAATCATGGAAGGATTAATACAATTCACAGGCATAGTGATCATTGCATTTGGAATACTGCAAATCATCCTTTTCTTTAAAGTTTGGGGAATGACTAATAACGTCAAACGTATTTGGAAGAAAATAGATAATAAAGACTTTCTTTCCGATGCTTGTGTTTCTTATATAAAAGGCAACTTGGAAGAAACAGAAAGATTGGCAAATGAAGCTTTTCTACAGGAAGTAGCTTTGCTTTCTAAATCATCTGAATCTTATGAAGATTGGATCGATAATTATATAAAAATAAAAGAAAAATATACCCGTATCTTCAAGAAAATAGATAAGCCAGCTCCTGACTTTAATAAATACGAAGAACCGAAGATGTATCTACTTTAAACAACAGAGAAAAAATAAGGCTGACATAACGAGTATCAGCCTTATTTTTTACATATATCCATATCACATATTCAAATAATACTCCCGCGTCAACGCTATATATTCCTCGCTATACTGATGACGTGCCAATTCCGTCAACAATTCTTCTACCACACACTCCTGAACGGAAAAAGAAAAGGTAATCAGCGTACGTTTTGAGACACCGCCGGGTTTAGTAATCACATGAAGTTGACGAACCGCATACAACTTCTTCGCAAACGCAATCTCCTTTACCCGATCGGCCACATCTGACGGAATGACCACCGTAAAAAGTCCGTCGTCCGCTAACAACTCACTAACTCCTTCCAACAAATCGCCATAAGTCAATGAATCATTGTGACGGGCCGTAGCCCTCTGCCGATCCGGACACTCCAGAGAATCGACAAAATAAGGAGGATTTGAAACAATCACGTCAAATTTATCCGAAGACCGGTATTTCTTAAAGTCAGCCTGCACCACCTCTACCCGCTCCCGCCAAGGAGAACGAACCACATTTTCCCTGGCCTGTCCGGCAGCCGCCTCGTCTATCTCCAATGCCACAATCTTTGCGTCCGGCAAACTGCGTTGAGCCAACATTAAAGCCACCAACCCCGTCCCCGTACCAATATCCAATATCCGGCGCGCACCCTCAACTGAAGCCCAAGCTCCCAAAAGCACCCCATCCGTACCGACTTTCATAGCACATTGATCGTGCCACACTGTAAATTGCTTAAATTGAAAATAAGGATTCGACATTTTATCCGTTTGTCTTAAAGCTGTTTTATTCTACTATTTTATTGCAAATCGCCAAAAATAAATAATAATTATGGAATACTCCCTCTACAAACCGATATTTTGGCATTGTTTTTGTGTTTTTATTCTGCGCAGTGCTTTATTATTAGAGAGAATCAATTAACTTTGCAAACGATTTATGCATATCAGTATGACATAAACTAAATTAAAACGAAAAGATGAAAGAAAGATATTTATTGGAAGATGGAAGCGAAAACGGCTTCTCGCTAATCACTGACTATGATGGGAACGATGAACAGGCATTTGATGTAAATGTGAAATCTGGTGAAATTCTTCCGGTACTCCCCCTACGCAACATGGTATTGTTTCCTGGAGTATTCCTACCAATCACAGTGGGCCGTAAGTCTTCTCTGAAACTCATACGCGACGCTGACAAGAAACATAAAGATATTGCCGTAGTATGCCAGAGATCGGCACATACAGAAGATCCGAAACTGGACGATTTACACAATATCGGTACCGTAGGACGAATTGTGAGGATATTGGAAATGCCCGATCAGACAACAACTGTCATCCTTCAGGGAATGAAACGTCTGAACCTGATAAGCATTATCGAAACCCATCCGTACCTGAAAGGTGAAATAGAGCTTCTGGAAGAAGACATTCCAAGCAAAGACGATAAAGAGTTTCAAGCCTTGGTAGAAACCTGCAAGGACTTGACTATGAGATATATCAAATCGTCAGACGTGATGCATCAGGATTCGTCATTTGCTATTAAGAATATCAATAGTCCGACGTTCCTGATCAATTTCATCTGCTCGAACCTGCCGTTCAAGAAAGACGAGAAGATGGACTTGTTGAGCATCCACTCATTGCGTGAACGCACATACCATTTACTGGAAATCCTGAACCGCGAAGTGCAGTTGGCAGAAATCAAGGCATCCATCCAAATGCGTGCCCGCGAAGATATCGACCAGCAGCAACGCGAATATTTCCTGCAACAGCAAATCAAGACTATCCAGGATGAACTGGGTGGCGGCGGCCAGGAGCAGGAAATGGAAGAAATGCGCCAAAAGGCAGAAAAAATGCGTTGGAACGCAGAAGTCAGGGAAACATTCATGAAAGAACTGGCTAAACTGGAACGCACCCATCCGCAATCTCCAGATTACAGCGTACAGCTTAATTATCTGCAAACCATGCTCAATCTTCCATGGGGTACGTATACAACTGATAATCTGAACCTTAAAAACGCAGAAAAGACGTTGAACAAAGACCATTACGGACTGGAGAAAGTGAAAGAACGCATTTTGGAACATTTGGCTGTATTAAAGCTGAAAGGTGATATGAAATCACCGATTATTTGCTTATATGGCCCTCCGGGAGTAGGTAAAACATCTCTCGGAAAATCCATTGCGTCTGCGCTCAAACGGAAATATGTACGTATGTCCTTGGGCGGCGTGCATGATGAAGCTGAAATCCGCGGCCATCGGAAAACTTATATCGGTGCCATGCCCGGACGAATCATCAAAAGCTTGATTAAAGCCGGTGCATCCAACCCTGTCTTCATCTTGGATGAAATAGACAAGGTCAGTGCCGACCGTCAGGGAGATCCCTCTTCCGCATTGCTGGAAGTGCTTGACCCGGAACAGAATACTTCTTTCCACGATAACTTTCTGGATGTAGATTACGACCTCTCAAAGGTATTGTTTATCGCAACAGCCAACAACCTGAATACAATCCCCGGCCCATTGCTCGACCGTATGGAATTAATTGAGGTTAGCGGATATATCACGGAAGAGAAAGTAGAGATAGCCCGCAAGCATCTGGTTCCCAAAGAGCTGGAAGCCAACGGACTTAAAAAGACAGATATCAAGCTTCCCAAAGATACGCTGGAAGCTATCATCGAGTCATATACCCGTGAGAGCGGCGTTCGTGAACTGGAAAAGAAAATTGGTAAAATCCTTCGTAAATCAGCCCGTCAATATGCCACGGACGGTCATTTCACCAAAACAGAAATCAAACCGTCGGATTTGTATGACTTCCTGGGAGCACCGGAATATACACGTGACAAGTATCAGGGAAATGATTACGCAGGCGTAGTCACCGGATTGGCATGGACAGCCGTCGGAGGCGAAATCTTATTTGTAGAAACGAGCTTGAGCCGTGGCAAGGGCGGACGTCTCACACTGACCGGTAACCTGGGAGATGTGATGAAAGAGTCTGCCATGCTGGCACTTGAATATATCAAGGCACACGCTTCTATCCTGAATCTGGACGAGGATATCTTCGACAACTGGAATATCCATATCCACGTTCCGGAAGGCGCAATTCCGAAAGACGGCCCGTCGGCAGGTATCACGATGGCTACCTCCCTAGCTTCTGCCCTAACTCAAAGAAAAGTGAAAGCCAACATTGCCATGACAGGCGAAATTACCCTTCGTGGCAAAGTGCTTCCCGTGGGTGGCATCAAAGAGAAGATATTGGCAGCCAAGCGCGCCGGAATCAAGGAAATCATCATGAGTGCCGAGAACAAAAAAAACATAGATGAGATTCAGGAGATTTATCTGAAAGGACTGACTTTCCACTATGTGAACGATATAAAAGAAGTATTTGCCATCGCGCTGACCAATGAGAAAGTGGCGGATGCTATTGATTTATCTGTTAAGAAACCCAGCCAGGAATGACATTTGAGTTACAATATACAGATACTAAAAGTAATGCCCGTGCAGGTCTGATTACCACAGACCACGGGCAGATACAAACACCAATTTTTATGCCGGTGGGCACACTGGGCACGGTTAAGGGAGTACATCTGACCGAATTGAAAGAGGATATTCAGGCACAGATTATTCTGGGCAATACCTATCACCTCTATTTGCGTCCGGGGCTGGACGTAATCGAGAAAGCAGGCGGACTGCACCGTTTTAATGGTTTCGACCGCCCGATGCTGACTGACAGCGGTGGTTTCCAAGTATTCTCTTTAGCCGGAATCAGAAAACTGCGTGAAGAAGGAGCCGAATTTCGTTCGCATATCGACGGAAGCAAGCACGTCTTCACTCCGGAAAAGGTGATGGACATAGAACGCACCATCGGCGCGGACATTATGATGGCTTTTGACGAATGTCCTCCCGGTGACTCGAATTATGAGTATGCCAAAAAGTCATTAGGTTTGACACACAGATGGCTCGACCGTTGTATACAACGTTTTAACGAGACGGAACCTAAATATGGTTACAACCAGGCTCTCTTCCCTATCGTGCAAGGTTGTGTCTATCCCGACCTGCGCAAGCAATCAGCAGAGTTTATCGCGTCCAAAGGCGCCGACGGAAACGCTATTGGCGGTTTGGCAGTAGGCGAACCGGTAGACAAGATGTATGAAATGATCGAGATTGTCAATGAAATACTTCCCAAAGACAAACCCCGCTACCTGATGGGCGTCGGAACTCCTGTCAATATTCTTGAAGGAATAGAGCGTGGCGTGGATATGTTCGACTGCGTTATGCCTACACGAAACGGACGAAATGGCATGTTGTTCACCAAGGATGGCATTATCAATATGCGAAACAAGAAATGGGAAACCGACTTCTCTCCCATCGAAGCCGACGGTGCTTCAAGCGTAGATACGTTGTACAGCAAGGCTTATTTGCGCCATCTTTTCCATGCGCAAGAGCTACTGGCCATGCAAATTGCCTCGATACACAACCTGGCATTCTATCTGTGGCTGGCAGGAGAAGCAAGAAAGCATATTATCGCCGGAGATTTCTCGACCTGGAAACCGATGATGGTCAAAAGAGTATCAACTAGATTATAAGAAATGAAAAGCAATCGATTTATAAAACGGCTGGACTGGTATATCATCAAGAAGTTCTTGGGGACATACGTATTTGCTATTGCATTGATCATTTCTATTGCAGTGGTATTCGACTTCAACGAAAAGATGGATAAATTGATGGAGCATGAAGCTCCCTGGGATAAGATCATCTTTGAATACTACATGAACTTTATCCCCTATTTCTCCAATCTGTTCAGTCCGCTGTTCGTATTCATTGCTGTTATTTTCTTTACCTCCAAGCTGGCAGAGAACTCTGAAATCATCGCTATGTTCTCCACCGGTATGAGCTTTAAGAGGATGATGCGTCCTTATATGATTTCGGCCGCTATCATTGCACTGACCACCTTCACGCTAAGTTCGTACGTGATTCCTAAAGGAAGCGTGACGCGTCTGAACTTTGAAGACCGGTATATCAAACCCAAGAAACAAAACTCGGTAAGCAATGTACAGCTAGAGGTAGATAGCGGGGTTATTGCCTATATCGACAACTATAACAACGCCATGAAAACCGGTAACCGTTTTTCATTGGATAAATTCGTCGACAAGAAGATGGTTTCGCATCTGACCGCACGGCGCATCACTTACGATACCACCACCGTTCATAAATGGACGATTCACGATTATATGATACGCGAGCTGGACGGTTTGAAAGAGAAAATCACCAAGGGTGACCGGATCGACTCTATCATCAACATGGAGCCTTCTGACTTTCTTATCATGAAAAATCAGCAGGAAATGTTGACCAGTCCCCAGTTGAGTGACTATATCGCGAAACAGAAGCGAAGAGGATTTGCCAATATCAAGGAGTTTGAGATTGAATATCACAAACGAATTGCCATGTCGTTCGCCTCTTTCATCCTTACCATTATCGGTGTATCGCTTTCATCCCGGAAAACAAAAGGCGGTATGGGGCTCCATCTGGGTATCGGACTAGGGTTAAGTTTCTCTTATATCCTGTTCCAGACGATTACTTCCACCTTTGCCGTGAACGGCAATGTGCCTCCTGCCATTGCTGTCTGGATTCCTAATATCCTGTATGCGGGCATCGCGTTCTTCTTGTACCAGAAGGCACCTAAATAAAAGGTAGGCAATCCTTCCTCAGTCTTCACGGATTCGTGCCTTTACTTTATCATCTAGTGCATTCAGTTTCTTCTTATGAACGTTATTTCACGAATCCAACCTTGTCCGCTTCGGTTATTTGCTTGATGATACGACAGGGATTGCCTGCAGCAAGGGTACGGGGAGGAATATCATGTGTGACGATGCTTCCACAACCGATGACGGCTCCTTCGCCTATAGTTACACCTGCCATGATTTTTACATTGCCGGCTATCCACGCCTTGTCACCAATGGTGATGCGACCGCCTATGAGTGCTCCCAGAGCACGCTCCTCGGGATCAAGGCTGTGGTTGGCACTGTACATACCTACATTAGGACCTATGAGAACATGGTTGCCGATGGTGATACGTGAGCAATCAAGTAACACAGCACCGAAGTTGATGTAAACGTCATCGCCGATGTAAATGTTCTTACCAAACTCGCAAATAAAGTTTGGCTCAATATACACATTTTCTCCAATGCTACCAAATAGCTCTTTCAACAGTTGCTTACGCTCTTCGGGTTGTTCATCGGTTGTTTGATTGAACTTCTTGAAGATGTTTTTTGCCTCTACACGGCGTTTGAACAAATCTTCATCGAAGTCATCGTAAATCATGTCAAGTTGCATCTTTTCCCATGCAGAGAGGGTGGAGTCATTAGATTTCATACCTTTTCGTATATAACGCCAGTTCGACGAATTATAATTATTTGATTATTTGGAGAGTAACAATAAAAGTAGCATATTTATAGTGTCTAATTATAAACATATATAAAACCTTTATCACTATATTTACAGAATGCAAAGTTAATGAAATATCTTGTTTGGCAAATTATCTCTGTAGTTTTTTTAATTCCTTGCTCACGGCTCTTTCATTTAAGAAATAGTATTTTAAGATACAAGATCTTAGTGTTTTGAATACACCGGATAAGCAAAGAGTATAAAAGAGAAGTTCCGCCTATTCCTGCTAATGCAAGTGTAGGCGGAACTTTTTTGTTGTATCCATTTCCTCTTTTGTCTATTCTCCATTGTTTTCACCTGACGGTGATCCGGAAAATCCCTCTTTCTCCTTACATTCTTAAAATCGTTAACCGATTTCTTTTACATAAGCAGAAAGATCTGCAGCAGAGATGTTTTTGGCTATAATTACACCATTTCCATCTAATAAATAGTTAGTGAATCCCCGATTTAAACGGTACTTCTTAAATAATCCGGAATCCTCGCCTTCTGTTTCCACGAAACAAGTGGGCGTAACTATTTGATCCTTACGAACGGTTTCCTTAAATATTGACTGATATTCGTCAAATGAAACAGAAACCATTTCCACATTATGAGAAGAACGAAGCGCATTGCTTAAACTTACGTTTTGCATCCGGGACTGCGCGTCATAACTTGCCCAAAAACTTAGCAACACATATTTACCTTTCAAATTTCTCAATTTAAAGGCGGGTTGCTCATTTGACGTAGATTCGATTTTAAAATCAGGGGCTACGTCGCCCTCACTCAAACCTCCGGTAGGTTTGTCTTTCTCTACGAAAGCGGTCAAGGAACAAATCAGTAATACAACAAAAATCCATTTTACATGCTTCATGTAATTCGGTTTTAGTTAATACTATCCGGGACTGTCCTTAAACAGTGGTTTCTTCCCGAAACGTTGTCTTTTCAGGCATCAGGCGAAGAGGAATCCGCTGATTATCAGAGCCTTTGTTTTTGAAACCGGGTGCAAAGGTAAGTAAATATTAAATTAACTTCCAAGCAAATAAGCAAAAATATCACTTTTCGGCTATAACTTTTTATGTTATTTAGCATAAAAACGAACTTTTTTCTCTACTTTTGCAGAGTTAAAGTCTATTTTTTATGCAACCATCAAATACTGAATTGATTCTGATTCGAGTTACCGGCGAAGATCGCCCGGGACTGACTGCTTCTGTGACTGAAATCCTTGCCAAATATGATGCTACGGTTCTTGATATCGGCCAGGCAGATATTCATAATACATTATCGTTGGGGATTCTGTTCAAGAGTGAAGAAAGACACTCCGGATTCATCATGAAGGAACTCCTGTTCAAAGCTTCTTCACTGGGAGTGACCATCCGGTTTGAACCTATCACTACCGAACAATATGACAACTGGGTAAGCATGCAAGGGAAAAACCGCTATATCCTGACGGTATTGGGACGCAAACTCTCCGCCCGCCAGATTTCTGCCGCTACAAGCATATTAGCCGAACAGGGCATGAATATCGATGCTATCAAGCGTCTGACAGGTCGTATCCCGTTGGACGAATGTCAGGCTGATACACGCACCCGGGCTTGCATCGAATTTTCAGTAAGAGGTACTCCGAAAGACCGCATTGCCATGCAGGAGAAGTTGATGAAGCTGGCCAGCGAACTGGAAATGGACTTTTCTTTCCAACAGGATAATATGTACCGCCGTATGCGCCGCCTGATTTGTTTTGATATGGACTCTACCTTGATCGAGACAGAGGTAATTGACGAATTGGCCATCCGTGCCGGTGTAGGCGACGAAGTGAAAGCCATCACGGAAAGCGCCATGCGTGGAGAAATAGACTTTACAGAGAGCTTTACCCGTCGTGTAGCCCTATTGAAGGGGTTGGACGAATCGGTAATGCAGGAAATAGCCGAGAGCTTGCCTATCACAGAGGGCGTAGAGCGACTAATGTATGTATTGAAGAAGTACGGTTACAAGATTGCCATCCTATCGGGAGGATTCACTTATTTCGGGCAGTACCTGCAAAAGAAATACGGTATAGATTATGTCTATGCCAACGAACTGGAAATCATCGACGGCAAACTGACCGGACGTTACCTCGGGGATGTAGTAGACGGAAAACGGAAAGCCGAATTGCTCCGCCTCATTGCACAAGTGGAAAAGGTGGATATTGCACAGACCATCGCCGTAGGAGACGGAGCCAACGACCTCCCCATGTTGGGGGTTGCCGGACTGGGGATCGCCTTCCACGCCAAGCCCAAAGTGGTGGCCAATGCCAAACAATCAATCAACACTATCGGACTGGATGGAGTGCTCTACTTCCTCGGATTCAAAGATTCTTACTTGAATATGTAATTAGACAAAAAAATAGATTATCTTTGCTGACAAATTAAATAAAAGAATGAAGTTTTCCGAACTACAATTAAATGCAAATGTGCTTGAGGCGCTTGATGCCATGCGATTTGACGAATGTACGCCTATACAAGAACAAGCAATTCCAATCATACTTGAGGGTAAAGATTTGATCGCAGTAGCACAGACGGGGACAGGTAAAACGGCAGCGTTCCTGCTTCCTGTATTGAACAAATTATCTGAAGGTAAACATCCGGAGGATGCGATTAATTGTGTCATCATGTCTCCTACCCGGGAACTGGCTCAACAGATTGACCAGCAAATGGAAGGGTTTTCCTATTTCATGCCGGTATCGAGCGTTGCCGTATATGGTGGAAATGACGGAATATTGTTCGAACAACAGAAAAAGGGACTCACATTGGGAGCTGATGTTGTCATTGCTACCCCTGGACGTCTGATCGCCCATTTAAGCCTTGGATATGTAGATCTTTCCAAGGTTTCTTATTTTATTCTGGATGAAGCAGACCGGATGCTTGACATGGGATTTTACGAAGATATCATGCAAATAGCCAAATATCTGCCGAAGGAGCGACAGACTATCATGTTTTCAGCAACAATGCCGGCAAAGATACAGCAATTGGCAAATACAATCTTAAACAATCCGTCGGAAATAAAGCTCGCTGTTTCCAAACCTGCGGAAAAGATTATTCAGGCGGCATACGTCTGCTATGAGAATCAAAAATTGGGCATCATACGCAGCCTTTTTATGGATGAGGTTCCGGAACGTGTGATTGTCTTTGCTTCTTCCAAAATCAAGGTTAAAGAAGTTGCCAAGGCGTTGAAATCAATGAAGCTGAACGTAGGTGAAATGCATTCGGACTTGGAACAGGCGCAACGGGAAACGGTTATGCACGAGTTTAAAGCGGGACGAATCAATATATTGGTAGCTACGGACATCGTTGCACGTGGTATCGACATCGATGATATTCGCCTGGTTATCAACTTCGACGTACCTCACGACAGCGAGGACTATGTGCACCGCATCGGACGTACGGCACGTGCCAACAATGACGGAGTGGCACTTACGTTTATCAACGAAAAGGAACAGAGTAACTTCAAAAGTATTGAGAATTTCCTGGAGAAAGAGATTTATAAGATTCCTATCCCTGAAGGATTGGGAGAGGCTCCGGAATACAAACCGCGTTCGTTCAACAAAAACAGGAACGGGAATTTCTCTAAAAGAAAAGATTTCCGGGGAAAAAGAAACAACGGAGGGAGGAAAAGCAGCTACCCTGCGCCCAGAGAAAAATAAAATCTGTAATTCTTTGTTTGGATAGAATCTGTATTTCTTATTGGGAGAAGCCTGATTTCTATTTAGATAGAATATAGAGTCCTTATTTGGATGAAGTAATCTCCAAATCGCCTTTAAAGCTCACTTCCATATTTACAATGCTATATATGGAAGTTTCCGGAATGGCTAATATAGCTTGATAATGAAAACCATTCCGGTTTACTTTCACAAACTTTGTATCTGACAGGATCGATTGCGCCAGGAAATCCGCAGGAAGCACTTTCTCAAACATCTGTTTGGTTATATCACTGGCAAACAGGCTCTTTTTACCTTCGTACACACAGATGTGCATCACATTATCATAGTACACATTATCCATACTAATCCCGTCTTCGGAATAAGTCGTCTTGATGACTTTCATTTTAGATGGGTTAATATATACGTATGCACGATAGCGAGTGCCGTTGTAGGTCACTACACTATCGCGTTTGGTTACTTCTGTATAAGTCGGAACCACAAGTTCCTGACGGACGAAATAGACAGAATCATTGAGGTCTTCAGATTTATGCAGCTTTATTACATTATCCGTAATGGAATGGAACCAGAATATATGCTCCCCTTGCTTATCAATCTTATAATAAGTGGTATCATTTCCATAAGTGTAAAGAGTGTTCCGCATTATTTTAAATGCAATGGGAGTACTTTGTGCATCTGCATAGTAGATGGTATCTCCTTCCACGCGCATCAACGGGCTCTCCGTTTCATCGTCCAGCCAAATTCCCTGCAGTAGCTCTTTTGCGCTAAGATCCTCTTTCTCCTGTTGAAGAGAATGGGGACCTTTATTGCCGCTACATGCCGCGAAAAGAATTGCCATTAACGATACAGCCACATTTTTCATCATCTATCTTAGTTTTGTATAAAGATACTCCTATTTTTTCATTTACCAATACAATGGTAAACAAATCCGAGCTCTTCCATCTCTTTTTTATCATATATATTACGCCCGTCCAACACTATTTGCTGGGACATCGTCTTCTTGATAACGGCCCATGAAGGCAGACGGAATTCTTTCCATTCGGTAACCAGCATCAATACATCAGCATCCAGCACCGCATCGTACATGTCACAAGCATAATAGATTGTCTCTCCAATTCTACGCTTGCACTCTTGCACGGCAGCCGGATCGTATGCACGCACCTTGCAACCTGCCTTCAACAATTTATCGATCAGGACTAATGCCGGAGCCTCACGCATATCATCCGTTTCCGGTTTAAATGCCAGTCCCCACAAAGCCACAGTCTTACCTTGCAAATCACCATTAAACTGTTTCTTTAGCTTTTCAAACAGGACACTTTTCTGTTGTTCGTTCACTTCTTCCACAGCGCTAAGCACCCGCATATTATAACCGTTCTGTTCCGCAGTCTTAATCAATGCTTTCACGTCTTTAGGGAAACAGGAACCACCATATCCGATGCCCGGATACAGGAACTTACGTCCGATACGGGTGTCCGAACCTATTCCGCTACGTACCATATTCACATCTGCGCCAACGACTTCGCACAAGTTTGCGATATCATTCATAAAGCTGATACGGGTTGCCAACATCGAGTTCGCCGCATATTTAGTCATTTCCGCAGATGGAATATCCATGAAAATCACACGGAAATTATTTAATAAGAATGGTTTATATAGTTTGGACATCAATTTCTCCGCACGTGCCGACTCCACTCCCACTACCACACGGTCCGGGCTCATAAAGTCACTGATCGCATTTCCTTCTTTCAGGAATTCCGGATTAGAAGCCACGTCAAAATCAACCTTCACGCCTCTCTTATCCAATTCTTCCTGAATAACCGCGCGAACCTTACTGGCAGTACCCACCGGAACGGTGCTTTTGGTAACTACCAATTTATATTGTTTCATATTGCGACCAATGGTACGGGCCACCTCCAACACATATTTCAAATCAGCGCTACCGTCTTCATCCGGAGGAGTGCCAACCGCACTGAATATAACCTCTACGTCATCCAGACAACTCTCTAATGAGGTTGTAAACTTCAATCGCTTTGCTTTCATATTACGGAGCACCATCTCTTCCAATCCACTCTCATAAATCGGAATATTCCCCTTTTGCAAAGATTCGATTTTCTCTTTATTCGTGTCTACGCACGTTACATTCACGCCGATTTCGGCAAAACATGTACCTGACACCAGCCCCACATACCCTGTTCCCACGATTGCAATTTTCATACTAAATCTATTGTTTGTTTAGAAATTCATTCAAAATAAGCGGCATCTTTAAAGGCAGTTCCCTCTCTGTCTTTCGCCGATAATACCATTTGCGACTCTGCCAACGGCCAGTCTATCCCCAATGTTTCATCATTATATAAAATAGAAGCTTCTGCCTGCGGAGCATACTTGTTATCTACCTTATATGTAAATACAGCTTCTTCGCTCAAAACAGCAAAACCATGAGCAAAACCACGGGGAATGAAAAATTGTCTCTTGTTTTCCTCACTAAGCAATACGCAGATATGCTTTCCAAACGTAGGCGATGATTTGCGCAAATCAACGGCAACGTCCAGCACTTTTCCTTTAAGAACACGAACCAATTTCGCCTGACTGTATTCTCCTTTCTGATAGTGCAATCCACGTAACACACCAAAAGATGATTTCGACTCGTTGTCCTGTATAAAATCTACGGGACCAATATTGGCATCAAACTCTTCTTTCTTATAGGCTTCCATAAAATAGCCCCGTTCATCGGAGAAAACTTTAGGCTCTATCAGCCATACTCCGTCTATTTCCGTCTGTATATAGTTCATTATTGATAGTGATAAATAAAACGATGCAAAAGTAGTGAATTTTTCGAAGTTTTCTGGGATATATTCAATTTATCTCGTAATTTTGCAGACATGATTGAATTGGCACAACATATAGAGACTTTATTACTGGAAAACGACTGCGTCATTGTTCCGGGGTTTGGCGGTTTTGTAGCGCATTACTCGCCTGCAACCCACGTAAAGGAAGAAAATATATTTTTACCTCCTACCCGCACAATCGGCTTTAATCCTCAATTAAAACTGAATGACGGTGTATTAGTGCAATCTTATATGTCAGCGTATGACACGAGTTTTGCTGACGCCAGCCGCATAGTAGAAAAGGAAGTAAACGAATTCATCGGTCTCCTTCATGAAGAAGGAAAAGCCCATTTGGATAATATAGGCGAGATTCATTATAACATTTATGGTAACTATGAGTTTGTTCCTTATGACTATAAGATAACGACTCCTTCATTATACGGTCTCGACTCTTTTGAAATGCATGAACTTTCCGTTCTGCAACAGAAAGCAAAAGTATGGGTACCGGCTCATCCGGAGAAGGAAAAGAAGACTTTTGAAATCAGTATCAACCGTGCATATCTTCGCAATGCTGCAGCAATGATTGCTGCCATCGTTTTGTTCTTTGCCTTTTCAACTCCGGTAGAGAATACCGATGTTCAAAAGAACAATTATGCACAATTATTGCCCAGTGAGCTTTTTGAGCAAATAGAAAAGCAATCGGTTGCAGTAACTCCTGTGTATGTTAAGAGTGATGCAATGCAACAGGCTAAGAAGCTTTCCGCTACTGCTTCAACTTCTTCTTCAACGAAGACTTCATCTGCTAAAAAGCATACAGCGAATAAGGCCAAGACTTCCAAACCAATCGCAGTTAGAGAAGTAAAAGTGGCCAAACAGGAAATGGCAGCTACTGCTCCTGCGGTTAAATCTCAAGAAAGCGCCAATCATCCTTTCCATATCATAGTGGCAGGAGGAATCAGCCTGAAAGATGCAGAAGCCATAGCAGCCCAATTAAAATCAAAAGGGTTTGCTAATGCAAAAGCGCTGAACATGGATGGAAAAGTACGTGTCAGCATCAGTTCATTCGACAACCGTAATGAAGCGACCAAGCAATTACTTGAGCTAAGAAAAAACGAAACTTATAAGAATGCCTGGTTACTGGCTAAATAAAAATCCCTTTTTAAAAGCATGAAACGAGTTCTTTGTCCTAAATGTGAGAATTACCTTTTTTTTGATGAAACCAAGTATAGCGAAGGCCAATCACTGGTATTCGAATGTGAGCATTGCGGCAAGCAATTCAGCATCCGGCTTGGAAAAAGCAAAGTAAAGGCTCTTAGAAAGGAAGAAAACCTGGAAGAAGAAGCTGAATCCCATAAAGAAGAATTCGGATATATCACTGTTATCGAAAATGTATTCGGTTATAAACAGATATTGCCCTTACAAGAGGGTGACAATGTCATAGGCCGCCGTTGTGTGGGAACTTCTATCAATACGCCCATTGAAAGTGGTGATATGAGTATGGATCGACGTCATTGCATCATCAATATCAAACGTAATAAGCAAGGAAAACTTGTTTATACATTACGAGATGCTCCTAGCCTGACAGGTACTTTCCTCATGAATGAAATCCTAGGGGATAAAGATCGTGTACGCATTGAGGACGGCGCTATTGTGACTATCGGAGCTACTACATTTATTTTACATGCAGCTGAATGATTTATAGCTTATTTTGATATTCTCGCATAAATTCATCAGCGATATAGAGATTGCCGTAGAGATAAAGCCCTGTCTCCTTGTCATGCAAGTCAGCACAAGTCTTGCTTTCATAAAACGTCACTTAGCCAATTCTGTTCCATCATAGGTAAGGTATTTATCCGTTACTCTTGGTTTAACAAACAAATCTGGTTGTTCGGTTGGTATTGAGCTAGATGCTGTAATGCTACAACTCGTTCCGTTCCTCCATGATATACAGTGATCTTCATTGTTTTGCCTCCCAAGTTGTCAGACATTCTATCATATTATCAGTCACATGCTCACGACTTTCAGTATGTAATACATCATAGCAAGGTAAAATGTAATTCTCAATCATGCCTACACGCTTCATGCGGGCAAATATTTCTTGATATGATTTACCTAACCGACGTGCCGTGCTTTCAATGCAAGACGCCACAAATGCTAATGTCACTTCTGTATGTGAATAATTCAATCAAATTCTCCATATTAATCCTGTATAAAGCCCAATTGAGCCAATTATAAAGTTAATGAATATATCCGGAAACAGATAAAGTTTAATATTCTTTTTATTGTTTTCGATTCATTTGCTTCTTAATCTTTAATAATTAACCACTTTCCGCCTCTTAATTATCTAACAGTTAAGGGCATTTTGATAGTTGTTTCCTCTATCAAAATGCCCTCTACTTATTAACCTTATGGTTATAATCTTATATCTTACAGAATACCTTTAACGGTCTCAAGCATTCCTTTTTCCTGGATAGAATCCAAGTTTGCTTTTACGGCTTCTGCCAATCCCGGGATCTTATTCAAATCTTCTCCCCAGATAAAGTCAGCAGCCAGAACACCTTCGGTTACTTTCTTTGTACAACCGGTTGCCCAAAGCTCTTTCAGCAGGTTCATGATTTCAGGAGCATCATTCGGAACAATTTCAGCACCATCAGCACGTACACCACCTTTATAGTAAGTAATGATAGCGGCCAAACCAAGTACCAGACCTTTAGGAAGTTCGCCCTTACGTTCGAGATAAGTCTTCAATCCCGGCAAATCACGAGTTTCATATTTTGGGAAAGAATTCAGCATGATGCTTGTCACTGCGTGATCTACGAATGGATTGTTGAAACGTTCCAATACATCATTGGCAAATTTTTCCAACTCATCTTTCGGTAAATTCAATGTTTCCATCAATTCATCGAACATTACTTTGTGAATGTATTTACCGATTACTTCGTGTTGACAGGCATCACGTACGATATTCACTCCGGACAGATAAGCCACCGGAGAAAGAACAGTGTGCGGCCCATTCAACAGAGTGACCTTACGTTCATGGTAAGGAGCTTCCGAAGGAACAAACAACACATTCAAACCTGCCTTGTCGGCCGGGAACTCTTTAGCAACTTCCTGCGGAGCTTCAATCACCCACAGATGGAAAATTTCAGCCTGAACAACCAAGTTATCATCGTATTGCAGTTTTTCTTTGATAGCAGCAATATCTTTGCGCGGGAATCCCGGAACGATACGGTCTACCAATGTCGCATATACGCCACAAGCTTCTTCAAACCAAGTTTTGAACTCATTACCCAGGTTCCATAATTCAATATACTGATAAATGGTTTCTTTCAACTTATGTCCATTCAGGAAAATAAGCTCGCAAGGGAAAATAATCAAGCCTTTTGTCTTATCACCATTGAATGTTTTGAAACGATGATACAACAATTGAGTCAGCTTACCCGGATAAGATGAAGCAGGAGCATCTTCAAGTTTGCAGGACGGATCAAAAGCAATACCAGCCTCTGTAGTGTTTGAAATAACAAAACGCATTTCAGGTTGCTCTGCCAATTTCATAAACTCGTCATTTTGAGAATATGGGTTCAGTGCGCGACTGATTACATCAATCATTGTCAAGCTGTTAACTACCTCTCCTTTATCCAACCCTTGAAGATTAACATGATAAAGGTCGTCTTGAGCATTCAGCATATCGACCATACCTTTATCAATGGGTTGAACCACTACCACACTGCTATTAAAGTCAGTTTTCTGGTTCATGTTGTAAATAATCCAATCAACAAATGCACGCAAGAAGTTACCTTCGCCAAATTGGATAATACGCTCCGGACGTTGTGTCTTAGGAGCAGTTTCTTTGTTTAATGCTTTCATGTTAGTTGTAATTTATAAAGTTGATATTATACAAATTCAAAATAAAAATCAATATTCTCTTTAATCAGGATGTCGATAGGCATATATTTTACAGGTTCAACAGACTTCTTAAACACGACATGGTCGCACAAAGCCTTCACCGCGCAATATCCTTGCAATCCCGGACGTTGCCCGATTAAATAATGCACATCACCTGATTTTAGCAGCTCTACATTTGCTTTCAAAAGGTCATATCCTATCAGCCCTTTCATGCTACGTCCCGCATGACGGAGATACTCTCCCAACTGATACACCCTGGAATTAAATACAACTCCCAGCACAGCCTTCGGATGCACCCGGAAAAACTCATCTAATGTCTGTTGATTGCTTTCCTGATCGGATTTATTGAGTACTACCTCATGGATTAGCAAGTTATTATATTCCTCAGCTATGTAACTCATAAAACCATTCAAACGACGTTGCATCTGTATTTCAGCCGGATTATCTTTATTATTACTTAAGAACAAGACTAGCTCCTGGCCTTCTCCCGCTGAATAGTTGCGCATCAATATTTTTGCTGCGATATATCCACTCTTATAGGAATCCTGCCCAATATACGTCAAGGCTCTCGCTTCTTCCATATTGAAATCAACAAAAGCATAAGCTATCTTATTTTCCTGCAGATAAGCTGTCAGCGCCAGCGTCTCTTCCCGGAAATTCGGAGAAATCAATACTGCGTCTACATTCTTTTCTTTTATAGAAAGGCAGGCTTCCCGATAACTTTTCTCATCTCCATGATGATAGCACAGATAATCTATACTCACATTAAAAGGACGCAACTCTTGCCGGGCACGCTCAATCCCCCCGACTACCGAATGCCAATAGTCGTGCTCTATATAATAAGGTATCAGGCAGAGGAAAGAATATTTCTTTTTAGCAGCCAAACCGATAGCAAATACATTGGGCTGATAATGAATCTCATCCAATACCTTTTGTACTTTAGCTTTGCTTTTGGGAGACACGTCGCCACGATTGTGCAACACCCTGTCCACCGTTCCGGCGGAAACACCGGCCATACGGGCTATGTCTTTAATGGTATAGTTCTGGTCCTCCATAGTGCTAAAACTTAAATATTATAAATAATCGCTGCAAATATACGAATTATTTTGTTACTCCAAGTAAATTTTCTATTTTTGTGTTCGATAACGGTTAATAAAACTAAAACGAGATTTACGCCTATTAGCTTTAAAATCAATACTATATAGGTATAAATACAGAAAGTAATAATTTTATATACTTAAAACACAGTAATAATGAAGAACTTCATGGACGAAAACTTCTTGCTGCAGACAGAAACCGCGCAAAAGTTGTATCACGAGCATGCGGCTAAAATGCCGATCATCGACTATCACTGTCATCTTATCCCCCAAATGGTAGCTGACGACTACAAGTTTAAATCACTGACTGAAATCTGGTTGGGCGGTGACCACTACAAATGGCGCGCAATGCGTACAAATGGCGTAGACGAACGTTTCTGCACAGGAAAAGATACCACCGACTGGGAAAAATTCGAAAAATGGGCGGAAACAGTTCCTTATACTTTCCGTAATCCACTGTATCACTGGACTCACCTCGAATTGAAAACAGCATTTGGTATCAATAAAATATTGAATCCGCAAACTGCACGCGAAATTTACGATGAATGTAACGAAAAGCTGTCTCAACCTGAATATTCAGCTCGTGGAATGATGCGTCGTTATCACGTAGAGACTGTTTGCACTACGGATGATCCTATCGATTCACTGGAATATCACATCAAAACACGTGAAAGCGGATTTGAAATCAAGATGTTGCCAACTTGGCGTCCTGATAAGGCTATGGCGGTAGAAGTCCCTGCTGATTTCCGTAGTTATGTAGAAAAGCTGGCAGAAGTTAGCGGCATCACTATCTCCAATTTTGATGATATGATCGCTGCTTTGCGCAAACGTCACGACTTCTTCGCAGAACAAGGTTGCCGTTTGTCTGACCATGGTATTGAAGAATTCTACGCAGAAGATTACACTGATGCTGAAATCAAGGCTATATTTAATAAGGTATATGGCGGTACAGAATTGACCAAAGAAGAAATTCTGAAATTCAAATCGGCCATGCTTGTTATCTTCGGTGAAATGGACTGGGAAAAAGGATGGACTCAACAGTTCCACTACGGTGCTATCCGTAATAACAACACTAAGATGTTCAAATTACTGGGCGCTGATACCGGTTTCGACTCTATCGGTGAATTTACCACAGCCAAAGCAATGGCTAAATTCCTTGACCGCCTGAACACCAATGGCAAATTGACCAAAACAATCCTTTATAACCTGAACCCATGCGCAAATGAAGTGATTGCAACTATGTTGGGCAACTTCCAGGATGGTTCTATCCCGGGAAAAATTCAGTTTGGTTCGGGATGGTGGTTCCTCGATCAAAAGGATGGTATGGAAAAACAAATGAACGCCTTGTCTGTGCTTGGTCTCCTAAGCCGCTTTGTAGGTATGTTGACAGACTCTCGTTCCTTCCTATCCTACCCGCGTCATGAATATTTCCGCCGTACATTATGTAACTTGGTAGGACGCGACGTAGAGAACGGAGAAATCCCTGCATCTGAAATGGAACGCGTAAACCAAATGATTGAAGATATCAGCTACAATAATGCTAAGAACTTCTTCAAGTTCTAACAGATAGTAGTTACACTATAAAAAAATACCGCTACCAAAGTCGAATATTTGAGTAGCGGTATTTTTTATGTTCTATTATTACCATTCATCCAATTCCACAACTTAGGGCTTATCTTATGCATTGACAGTAGATTCACAACACAAACCACAACGCTGACAAATCCCCAAAGCAATGTTTCATTCAGCGTATAACAGTCTTTAACCTGAATAAAGGCCCAAATACAATACGGTAAACATAATACCGACGTAACAATAACAGGTATGTACTTCCTTATCACCAAAAACTGAATGATATGCACTATCAGATGCAAACCGAAGGCAATCAAACAACAATACCAAGCCGTCAAATCATTCATGCAGATTGACATAACCGTACAAGCTGATATAATTATAAACTCTTCCAATACCGTCAAGACAAAAACCGGCGCATTACTCAAAGAATCTACTTTATCTTTCATAAAAGGGAAGCGCACGTACAACATAGCCTTGTTCTTATCCAACCATGTCGGAAGCATTATTATCTCTTCAAATTCATGAATCATGAATACTATGGGCAATAAATATAGGTATTCCATCGTTTTTATTCCTTATTATCATTCAAGTATTGATATACAAAAAAAGAGGCAACCTTTAGTTACCTCTTTTTAGTACACCCTCAGGGACTCGAACCCTGGACCCATTGATTAAGAGTCAATTGCTCTACCAGCTGAGCTAAGAGTGCAACATGTTATTTTCATTGCAACCGTGAATTTGTACACCCTCAGGGATTCGAACCCTGGACCCACTGATTAAGAGTCAGTTGCTCTACCAACTGAGCTAAGAGTGCTTAATTCCTCGTTTGCGGTTGCAAAAGTAGGTCTTTTATTTTATTTGACCAAACAATCATGCAGCTTTTTTACTATCTTTTTTTCGTCTTTATTCGAACACATAAAGCTCGGAAGGCGTATTTCGCTTTAAAGCAAGTAGTTGCACATCTTTACCTACAAGAATACCTTTGTTCTTTAATTTCCATTCCACCGTTTTATAAGCTAGCTCCGGATGATTATTGTCTTTACTTAAATGACACAACCAGATATATCGCAAATGTTCAGTGATATTTTCCGCTAAAAACTCCGCAGTATCAGAGTTACTCATATGTCCGGTCTTACTTGCAATCCGCTCTTTCAAATATTGAGGATAAGGCCCCATTTTGAGCATTTCCTCATCATAGTTAGCTTCAAGTATCAGATAATGGGCCTTACTGATATAATGGGCAGCTGTAGGAGTAATTTCTCCAAGGTCCGTTAAGAAAGAAAAGACTTTGCCGTCGATTTCAATGCAATACCCCACATTGTCCGTTCCATCATGCGGCACTTCAAAAGATTCGATATGGAAATCCTCCAAAGTCATCGGCTCTTGCTTTTCCAGATAACGAACTGACGAGCTGAGTTTCTCCGTCATACAATAGCTACGATTTATTCCAGCATGAATACGTGCGGTTGTATAAACAGGAATATTCATTTTTTCTCCCAGATTACCCACAGCTTTGATATGGTCAGCATGATCGTGCGTTATAAATACCGCACGAATACTATCCATCAAGATATTATAATCTTTCAGTGTTTTTTTGATAGTACGTATACCGATTCCGGCATCTATCAGTATTCCATAGGTTTCAGTGCCCAGATAATAACAGTTCCCACTACTGCCACTCGCCAGGCTTATAAATTTTACTTTCATGTTTTATCCTCTTTATTAAAATGCAAAATGCCGTCAACTTTTACAGCAAAGTGACGGCAAATATACATAAAAAAGAATAGAATTACCGAGAAGATTCCTTCTTTTTGTCGATGGATTCGGTGATTTTCGCAAATAATAGTAGCGCTACAGCGGCAATCAGGCCAATAGCAGCAAAGTAATACCATATATAATGGGCATTTGCGCTAGCTGCCTCCCACGCTGCCCGTGTCTCGAACAAAGCAGGATCCGGACAATATTTGGTGAGCAGAATTCCCGCCAGACCAAAACCAAAGATGGAAGAAAGAAAGGAATGTAAATGACTGAACCCTAAATACATTCCTTCTTCGCCTTTAGGAGCCTGCAAAGAGAAATATTCCAGATAACGTGGCGAAATAAAACATTCGGCAAGTGCCTGTACCACTATACCTGTAATCATCATCAGGGTAATATTGCTCATGCCTGTAATAAGATCATTGCCCAGCAAGTTTCCACATGCCATCAGCAACGCCGAAAAAGGAATCAAAAACATTCCCACATTCATCGAAGTAATCGCACTGCGCTTTGCCATCAAACGTGTGATAAAGCTAACGCAACAAACCACCACAAAAGGATTCACATTAGCAATCCAGCCCGGTTTCGCCGTCTCGCCGGCCAACCGGATCACATATTTAGGCATAGTGGCGTAAAGTTGCTGTTGCACCATCCAGAACCCTGTAACAATCAGAATAAGAATCAATAAACGCCAGTTGGTGATGATGCGCATAAATCCTTGCCCAATCTCACGGAGACTTTTTCCTTCACCAGCCGTGTGCGTTGATTTATAAAGGAGAATAACAGCAAGCAAAGCAATAATTGTCATCGCACCGGAGAAATAATTAATATAGATATACGCTTGTTCACCAATAACATTACGCAAAGGATCGATAATTGTTTTACCGGTAAAAGCACCTACATTTACCATCATATAAAAGATGGAATAACCACGCGCACGCGTTGCCTCTGTTGTTTCTTTAGCTACAGACGCAGAAATGATGGACTTAATGAAAGAACCTCCCACCATAAGCACAAACAAGACAGGCACAATGATCCACCGGGTATAGCTATCGGGCAAACCATTAAATTGAGTAGTGACGCCATAACTAACCAAGCCGGCAGCTTCCAGCAAAGTGGGCAATACTCCCAATCCTAAATATCCGACGGATAATAAGGAAAATGCTATAATCATTGACTTCCGGAAACCGATCTTATCAGCATAAGCACCGGAAAAAATAGGAAGCAGATACAACCCGCCGGAAAAAAGCCCGGAAATCATACTTGCTTCAAAATCATTAAAACCTAAAATGGAAGATAGATAAATAGTGAGAACGATGAAAACGGCATAATATGCCATACGCTCAAACAGTTCGACTGTGTTGCTGACCCAAAATGCTCTCGTAAAGCCTTTAGCAGCACGCTGAGGGGAATTGTTCATGTATTTATTAATTTATTAAAATGTTAATTTGAGACAAAGATACGTTTTTTTGGCTTACTGTCTGTATCTTTGTTCAAAATTAGGTAATTAAAAACTATGATTATAGCTGTTGATTTTGACGGAACGATTGTAGAACATCGTTATCCACGCATTGGTGAAGAAATTCCATTCGCTGTTGACACATTGAAGTTATTGCAACAAGAAAAGCATCGTTTAATACTATGGAGTGTGCGTGAAGGGGCACTTTTGGACGAAGCTGTCGAATGGTGTAAAGCCAGAGGTTTAGAATTTTATGCCGTTAATAAGGATTATCCTGAAGAACAAAAAGACCATCAGGGATTTTCACGAAAGTTGAAAGCCGATATGTTCATTGACGATCGGAACTTAGGCGGTTTGCCGGATTGGGGAGTTATTTATGCAATGATTAAAGAGAAAAAGACGTTTGCGGATATTTATGGCCAAAACGGAGAAGAGGAAAAAACATCATCAAAAAAGAAGAAAAGATGGCTGCCTTTCTAATAAATAGAAAAATAGCAAGCTGACAGATATACAAAAAAATAGATGATGCACTCTTATCCGACATGATTAAGAGTGCATTTCTATATGATGAAATAACTTATCTCCCAACATGGAATGGCCATTTACTACGATTCTCTGTTTTCCCACTTTTCCCTGAACTCCCATAGTTGCTCAATAGTAGGATAAAAAGTCGGATTTTCCCAGTTTCTGGAAATCATAGCAATCAACGATTCCAAATACGATTTACCATCAATAATTGTAGTACATTGATTGACCTGATATCTTTCAGTTGGATAATTCTTTGTTTCGATCATCTTTTTTGCCCAGTTCAGTAACTCCTGGACAGCTTCATTGTCATAAGTATGTTGCGCCATATTTTTAGAATTTTCCACAAAGATACAAAGTTTATTTATTCATAAACAAGGAATAACCGAAGAACTGGCAGAGATTCTACAAGTTGTGCTATCAGCAAAGAACAATTTCAAGATTTTTTATGTTTATATAAATAGAGATAAACTTAAAAATAGAACGACTTATGATTTATGATTTCTTATTCCCCACAAAATCGAATACAACAAAAGTGTCTTTGTTGCTATTGGCTGTCCGGATCATCTTCGGCATATTATTAATGAACCATGGTATCCAAAAATGGAGTAATTTCCAAGAGCTTTCTACGGCATTTCCTGATCCGCTTGGAATAGGAAGTCCCCTGTCTCTCGGATTAGCTATTTTTGGTGAACTTGTATGTTCAATGGCATTTATTGTAGGCTTCTTGTATCGCTTGGCAATGATCCCGATGATTTTCACGATGATAGTAGCTTTCTTTGTTGTTCACGCAAATGACGTATTTGCTGTTAAAGAGCTAGCTTTCATTTATTTAGTGGTATTCATATTGATGTATATTGCTGGTCCGGGTAAATTTTCAATAGACCATATCATAGGAAACGAATTGTCAAGACGAAAATCAAGAACATACAAAAATTAGAAATAATCCCCCTGATTAATTAAAAAATATTATATTTGCATACTTGTATGAGAGAAATTATCAATATTTTTTATTAATCAAAAAAAAATGTTTTAACATGAAAAGAGGGAAACTGACTTTAGTCGCAGTAGTGCTTAGCGGTAGCTTATTATTCAGTTCTTGTGTAGGATCATTCAGTTTATTCAACCGCCTGTCTTCCTGGAATCAATCAGTTGGAAACAAGTTTGTAAACGAACTCGTATTCCTTGCTTTCAACATTGTTCCGGTTTATGGTGTAGCTTACCTGGCTGATGCTTTAGTTATCAATTCTATCGAATTTTGGAGTGGTTCCAATCCGATGGCTAATGTAGGTGACGTAAAGAAAGTAAAAGGAGAGAACGGCAACTACATGGTGAAAACTCTTGAGAATGGATATTCTATTACTAAAGAAGGCGAAACTGCTTCAATGGATTTGATTTACAACAAAGAAGCTAACACATGGAACGTCGTTGCAAACGGTGAAAGCGCTGAATTAGTAAAAATGAACAATGACGGCACTGCTGATTTGTTCTTACCGAATGGCGAAAAGATGAATGTAACGTTGGATGCTCAAGGCATGCTGGCAGCACGCCAGGCTACAATGAGTAATCTTATGTTTGCCGCCCGCTAAAAATAAAAACAAATACGAAGGAGATGAAACTACTTATTGAAGTTTCATCTCCTTTTTCAATCTCATCTTCTATCCAGCATCTTTTTATACTATGAATAAACTATATACACTTATCTATTCTGCTCTCATATTCACTTGTCTATCCTGTCAACAACAAACTCCCCAAACTCAAATAGAACAAACAGCCATAGATTTCTGCGAAGCCTTCTACAATTTCAATTATCCGGTCGCCAAAGCATGGAGTACCCCTTCTTCCCTGTCCTATCTTAGCTTTTTAGCGTCCAATGTGCGGCAAACTCATCTGGATCAGCTCAAGACACGAGGTGCTGCGAAAGTTTCTGTTATTTTAAGCAAGATAGATGCTAATTCAGAGGAAGCGACGGTTGTTTGCCAAATAAAAAATGCATTCGTCATCAATCCTGTTGAAGGGAAAATGGAATATATGAACTCTCTGCAAGATACCCTCCAATTAGTAAGAGAAAATAATAAATGGCTGATTAGAAAGGATATCCCACAGCAAAATGAAAGGCAAAGTCACGACTAAATTTAGGATGAATAATCGGGAAATGTTCTTTCTTCGTTTCATAGGCGGGATTGACTGCTTTCATACCTCCATCAAAACGAAGGATGAAGAAATCTAAATCCAGGCGAAGCCCTAGTCCATAGGCCACGGCTATTTGCTTATAAAACTTGTCAAACTTGAAAACTCCTCCTGGTTGGTTGGCATAATTCCGGATAGTCCAGATATTACCTGCATCAATAAATGCCGCTCCCTGAAATTTCCAGAATAATTTGCTTCGGTATTCAATGCTGGCATCCAGCTTAATATCTCCCGATTGATCGAGCAAATTTCCATTTCCGGCAAAAGAACCCGGTCCCAAATCGCGAACTGCCCATCCGCGAACACTATTGGCTCCACCGGAGAAGTATTGTTTCTCAAACGGAATCGTTTTTGCATTTCCATAAGGCACAGCTATTCCCACACCGGCATGAAACGCAAAAGAGTTACGATGGTCGATTCTGATATTTTTAGCAAAATCAAACTCTCCTTTCAGATATTGAGCATAAGGAATTCCCAAAATAGCGTATTCACCATTACTATTCTTCCGAATATTGGTAGCTTTAGACAGGGCATACATTATATTTCCCGCCGACTCGAAATTAAAACGGATGGAGTATGAATTAGAAGCAATCGTATTGTTAATAATAGACCCTCCCACGCTATTATAATTATAGCTATATCCCATATTTACAATTAATCGATTCTGATAATTATACTGGAAAATATGGTTCTGTCCTTTATTAATATAGTCTTCTTTAAACCTGTCAGAGATACGAGGCAAATATAGAAAAGCAATATTAATCAAATCAATACGGTGTTGTATCTTTTGACGTTGTGTCCACTTGTAGCTCCAGTTGGCAGAAGCCATCGTACGCAGGAATTCCGGGCGCAACTGATAATTATACTGCAAACCAAACTCTGTTGTCGCCCTGATTTTCCGTTTAAAATCAGAGGAAATGAAAGGGAACAGAAAATTAGGGAAGTTGATACTCGTTTCCACCCCGTACTCTGTATAGTTATTATTCGAATAACCTGCCTGAAGTCCGGAAATAACTTCATACGCTCCGCGGAATTTTATCATAAAAGTTTCCGATCCGCGAAAAAGATTCCTGTTCTGGAAAGAGACGGAAGCTGCCGCTCCCAAGTCACCGGCAGAATTAGTTCCCTCTACCTCGAAAGCTACTGATTTATGTTTGCTCTTGGTCAGCATCACATAACAATCGAGCATCGTTGAATCTCCTATTTGAGTCTCAATAAAACGAATATTTGTATATTTCAATGCCGATAAACGTCCAAAACTGGAATAGGTCTGCTGCACATCGCGCTCATTATACAGGTCGCCGGAAGCAAACCGAAGGTTATCCATAAGAACTTTAGGACGCAAATAGAGTTTATCCTTATAGTAAATCGGATATCCCTTATAATGAACCGAATCATTGATGTCCACACTGCTCATTGCCGAGGACTGTAAAACATCATAATCCGTAATAAAATTAATCTTATTGATCCAATATTGCCGATGTTCTCTTGCCGAATCACTTGCGTGAGCTTTATACATCTGCAAATGTTGAGTCAGATCTACATTATAAGTATTACGAACGGTATCGGCAGTATATCCGATATAGTCCTTATTAAATTTATAGTAACCATTCCGAAGTAACTTATTCGTGATACGTTGCCTGTCCGCGTCCAATACATTCACATCAAAATACATTCCTTCCTTCAGCAAACTTCTGGCAGAATCCTGTTTGAGAAGCGCAGCTATTTTAGGATCATAAATATCATATTTGATAGATTGGACAACGTATGGCTTGCCTGCCGTTACATCATAATAGACTTTGATCTTTTTCTTTTTTACTTTAGTCGAACGTTTCACTGTTGCTGCCATATATCCCATATTATGCACAGCCTTAGTGATCTCTTCTTCAGAGCGTTGCGCTTCGTCCTCGCTATATATTACGGGAGCATCCCCTATTCTTCTCAAGAACTTATTCCCCCATTTGGTCGAATCACGCCCCGACAAATTGTACACATAAAGTTGGGTCTTTATCAGACTGAACCACTTGGCATTAGGATTTTGGCGAACATACATACGCAAGGAAGAAGGCCGTATATTTTTTTGGTCCGTACGAATTTTAACTTCATCCAGCAGGTAAGATCCATCCGGCACAAACTTAGTGGTAGTACACGAAGCAAGTGACAAGACAGCAGCAGAAGCAAGCAAATAAAGAAAATTTCTCCTCATACGGTTTTACATCGATAGCATGAAAAATGCGCTTACAAAGATAAATTATATTTTCTGACGGGGAAAATAATTTAAGAAAAAGAGAGGAAAGTAAGGATAGATTGGAAATATCTTTATAGCTTTGCAAAAGAATATCAAATCTATGGCATCATTAAGTAAAAACAAAATAAAGTATATCCACTCGCTGGAACTGAAAAAAATACGTAAAGAAGAGCGGGTATTTCTGGCTGAAGGGCCTAAATTGGTAGGTGATTTACTCGGACATTTCCCCTGTCGTTTTTTAGCTGCCACTCCCTCCTGGCTTCAGGAACATCCGGGTATTGACACAAGTGAACTGGCAGAAGTTTCACAGGAAGATCTTTCACGGGCCAGTTTATTGAAAACTCCCCAACAGGTACTTGCCATTTTCGAACAACCACAATACGCACTGGATACGGAAGCAGTCCGCCAATCGCTTTGCCTTGCATTGGATGATGTGCAAGATCCCGGAAATCTGGGTACTATTATCCGTTTGGCCGACTGGTTTGGCATCGAACATATCATCTGCTCGCAGAATACGGTAGATGTATATAACCCTAAGACCATACAGGCCACTATGGGCGGAATTGCCCGGGTGAAAGTACATTATACTTCTCTTCCCGATTTTATCCGGTCGCTCGGAGATACTCCTGTGTTCGGTACGTTCCTGGATGGGGAAAATATATATGAACAACCATTGTCGGCCAATGGCTTGATAGTAATGGGAAATGAAGGGAATGGCATAGGGAAAGAGGTAGCCACATTAATCAACCGAAAATTATATATCCCCAATTACCCGGCAGGCCAAGAGACATCCGAGTCTCTGAATGTAGCCATTGCTACCGCAGTAATCTGTGCCGAGTTCCGTCGACAGGCTGCATGGAAGTAAAATCAAAAGGATAAAACAAATAAGGAAATAAAGCTTCCCCCTTCTTTTCTGCTTCCTGCAGATACTCATTAAAACATTGGGAAGATTGATTCGAAACACTGGGAAGATTGATTTGAAACACTGGGATGTTTTTTAAAATCATCCCAGTGTTTTTTATTTCCTTCATCTGACTTTCAGAAAGCAGCACAATCACTCCCGGCATCCATTCAACCGATTCAATCTCTCCGGTCAATGGGAATACACCTCGGGCAACTCCTTTGTCGGTGATCTCTACCACCTGCTGCTTCATATATCCGACAGCAGGTATCAGCAAATAATGAGAAGCAAAGCGTTTCATTACAATTAGTTGTTTGAGCGTCTTTGCTGTTGCTGCCTGCGTTGATTCATCTGGCGTTCCTTTCTTTGCTCAATCCGTTCCTTTTGGATATGCTGTTCCACCTGAATCTGCTCCGGCTTCTTCTCACGATGAGTTCCCGTACGACGACGGTTCATCTCTTCCGGTGTCAGACGCTGCATGTCATCTTTATTCTTGTCTATGACTTTATGTAAAGAGTCAACATTTTCTTTAGTAGCTATCTTCTTCAAAGAATCCGCTTTCAATGCTTTTATCTTATTCAAAGAATCACGTACGGCAAATGCGAGCGTATCCGTACAATGATAACGAGTCATCACGAAGCGGTCAGCCAATACTGCTCCGCCTTTTTCCTGGCTATCCATCGGATAATAAATGAAACCTTTTATTTCTTTCATCGAACCTAATGTATCTGCAAACAAACGAATTTGTTGCACACCCGATTCAGTCACCGTTTTCCAATGATTGATCGTATCTTTTTCATAAATCACCTGCATGGCCATAGTGACACCTCTTAAAGAGTCGGCAAGCATCGGTTCCAGGAAACGATACCGCACCTCCCATACCAATGTATCCCGGTCTTTGTAGTTAGAGTCGGTCGGCAAAGTAAATACATATTGATTATCCATCATTTCACCGGTCAAACGTATCATACGCTGCCACGGCCAGACATCGATACTATCACCCTGCTTGGTCATTTTCGGTTTCTTATCACGCTTGGCTATCAGGTCACCAACAAGTTCCTGTTCGTCTTTCAAGCGTTTTTTCACCTTATCATAAATTTTCGATAAAATTTCTGTGTTACGGGTATACCAAACCATGGATGAGTCAAATGCAGCTTGTGTAGTCCCATATTTCTTGAAAACGGCGTCGATATATAATGCTTTCTTATAGTTCTCACTATAAGGCAAATTATCTCCCATAGACTTTGCCACATGATAATCATACAGCAAATTCTCCATCTTCGATTCCGAGATTACATCACTGGGTCTTTTCACTTTACACCCGGCTACCGCAAAAACGAACATGCAGATGAGACACAGATGAAACCGAAATTTATTTTTCATGATCCGTAGTTTCCTTTTTATCTTTATCCAGCGAATGATAAGACTCATTCAAATATTTACTATAAAAGAGTAATAAGGCAATGATACCGCAACTGATAGCGGCATCTGCAAAATTAAAGATCGGACTAAAGAATATAAAATGCTCTCCACCCACAAACGGCATCCATGTAGGCCAGTTTGTATCTATAATCGGAAAGTAAAACATATCCACCACTTTTCCGTAAAACCAGGTAGAATATCCACCACCTTCGGGCATGAAACTGGCAATCTGCGAATGAGTGCTTTCATTGAAAATAACTCCATAGAACACGCTATCTATGATATTCCCCAAAGCACCGGTCAGAATAAGAGCCACACAGACGATATAACCTGTTTTAAACCCTTTCTTTATGATTTTATAGAGATACCACCCTATCAATGCTACCGCAACAATGCGGAATGTTGTCAGGAATAACTTGCCGAAGATTTCCATGCCGAAAGCCATCCCGTTGTTTTCGGTGAAATAGATATAAAACCAATCTGTCACACGTATGCTTTCATGCCAGTACATGTGAGTTTTAATCCAGACCTTGATGATCTGGTCAATAATCAATACGGAAAAGATAACGAGAAGGGCAATTCTCCCCTTCGTGAATAGTTTCTTCATGTGTTTATTATAAGTTAAACATAACGAGCTACAAGTGCCGTGCGTAAACTTTGCGCAGCTACTTGTAGCTCGTTACCTGTAGCCTACTTGCTATCTGTTATTTTTTACCACTGTTCTTTGCTTCAATGCTTAATGTAGCATGAGGAACAGCACGCAGGCGCTCTGCCGGAATCAACTTTCCGGTTTCACGGCAAATGCCGTACGTTTTATTCTCAATACGTACCAAAGCTGCTTGTAATCCTTGAATAAACTTCAGCTGACGTTGTGCCAGTCGGGTTGTCTCTTCCTTGGAGAGCGTATTAGCTCCTTCTTCCAATACTTTATACGTAGGAGATGTATCATCGGTATCATTACCGTCCAGTCCCATCAAACTTTTCTTCAACTGTTCATAGTCACGTTGTGCCAATTCCAGTTTCTCCATAATAATGGCACGGAATTCCTCGAGTTCCGCATCCGAATATCTAGTCTTTTCTGCCATAACTTTACAATTTTAAAGGTTAATCAATATAGTATTAGTCTTTTATCACATTCACAAACAATGAGAAGTCGTCAAACTCCAGCATTGTTCCGTCTTTCACTTCATCTACAAGTTCAAGAGATGTGCCTAAAACCTGGTTACAAATATAAGTATTATATTCATTTACCGCATCATCTGTTTGCGTATTTTTCGAGATTGTTATTTTTATTTTGTCTGTAATCTCAAAGCCGCTTGACTTACGTATATTCTGAATACGGTTCACCAATTCACGGGCAATGCCCTCGCGACGCAATTCTTCGGTAATGGTAACTTCAAGCGCTACTGTCAGTTTGCCTTCATTGGCAACCAACCATCCCGGAATATCTTCACTAAAGATCTCGACATCTGATACCTCAATAACAGCTTCCGCACCATCCAAGTTTAATGTATACTTTCCGTTTTTCTCCAATTCACCGATAGCTTCCTGTGACATTTCCGCAACAGCTGCAGCTACTGCTTTCATTTGCTTGCCAAATTTCGGGCCTAACTTTTTAAAGTCACATTTCACTTTTTTCACCAATACACCGGCTGCACCATCAACGAATCTGACTTCTTTTACATTCACTTCATTCATAATCAGGTTCTTCACAGCTTCGATATGAGCTTTCTGCTCTTCATCTACCACCGGAACCATGATACACTGCAGCGGTTGGCGTACCTTGATATTCACCTTGCGGCGCAATGCTAACACCATAGATGTAACATCCTGTGCCATTTGCATGCGGGCTTCCAATTCCTTGTCTATCATTTCTTCCTGATATTTCGGGAATTCGGCAAGATGGACAGAAACTACATTGTCACGTCCTGTTGCTGTAATCAAGTCTGTATACAACCGGTCTGCATAGAACGGAGATATAGGAGCCATCAGTTTGGCCACTGTTTCGAGACAAGTGTACAATGTCTGATAAGCAGACAATTTATCCTGTGTAAATTCACCACCCCAGAAACGTTTACGATTCAGGCGAACATACCAGTTGGACAAATTATCATTCACAAAATCAGAGATCAAACGTCCTGCCTTTGTCGGTTCATATTCATTATAGCATGTATCTACCTCCTTTATTAATGTATTCAATACAGACAAGATCCAACGGTCGATCTCCGGACGTTCTGCCATCGGTACATCGGCTTCTTTATATTCAAATCCGTCTACATTCGCATAAAGCGCAAAGAATGAATACGTATTATATAAAGTGCCGAAGAACTTACGACGCACTTCTTCCACTCCCTCAACGTCAAATTTCAGGTTATCCCACGGAGAAGAATTGGTAATCATGTACCAACGCAATGGGTCAGAGCCATACTTTTCAATCGTAGTAAACGGATCGACAGCGTTATTCAAACGCTTAGACATCTTGTTACCGTTCTTATCGAGTACCAAACCGTTAGAAATAACAGCTTTGTAGGACACGCTGTCAAATACCATGGTAGCGATAGCATGCAAGGTAAAGAACCAGCCACGAGTCTGGTCTACTCCTTCGGCGATAAAGTCAGCCGGATATACCTGACGGTTATCCAACAGTTCTTTATTTTCGAACGGATAATGGATCTGCGCGTATGGCATAGCACCCGAATCGAACCATACATCAATCAAGTCTGATTCACGCTTCATCGGTTTGCCATCTTTCGATACCAATATGACATCGTCTACATAAGGACGGTGAAGATCAATCTTATCATAATTTTCTTCCGAATATTGCCCCGGAACGAAACCTTTATCCTTGTATGGATTAGATTTCATAAATCCGGCAGCTACCGATTTCTCGATTTCATTATAAAGTTCTTCTACAGATTCGATGCATATCTCATCCGTATTATCTTCTGTACGCCAGATAGGTAATGGAGTACCCCAATAACGAGAACGGCTAAGGTTCCAGTCATTCAGATTTTCCAGCCACTTGCCGAAACGGCCGGTTCCGGTAGATTCCGGTTTCCAGTTGATGGTTTTATTCAATTCCATCATTCGCTCCTTGCAAGCGGTAGAACGGATAAACCAGCTATCCAATGGATAATAAAGCACCGGTTTGTCTGTACGCCAACAGTGCGGATAGTTGTGGACATGCTTTTCTATCTTGAAAGCCTGATTATTGGCTTTCATCATCATAGCAAGAGCGATATCCAACGATTCGGCTGCTTGCGCAGCTTTCTCATCAAACTTACCGTCTACCATAAATTGAGGATCATAGGCGTTTTTCACCCATGCACCCTGATATTCTTTGTATTTATCTACATCAACACATTCTTTCACAAAGGTTTCGTCCAGTTCATCCAACAGATAGAATTTACCGGTCAGATCCACCATCGGACGAGTTTCGCCTTTCTTATTAATCATGAACAATGCCGGGATTCCTGCAGCACGTGCCACATTCGCATCATCCGCACCAAATGTAGGTGCAATGTGAACGATACCTGTACCGTCTTCTGTCGTTACATAATCACCCGGTATTACACGGAAAGCCTTATCACTAGGCTTCCAGTTGCCATTTTCGGATACCTCAACCGGTTTCACCCAAGGAATCAACTGCTCATATTCCATACCGACAAGATCAGTGCCTTTGTATTCGGCAATCACTTTAAACGGTACAAGTTTATCTCCGGCTTTGTAGTCCTCCAATTTCAAATCAGCAGCTTTTGCATTGAAGTGTACATTCAATAAAGCTTTTGCCAGAACAACCGTGATAGGTTCTCCGGTATAAGCGTTGTAAGACTGTACAGCCACATAGTCAATTTTGGGTCCCACACAAAGAGCCGTATTTGAGGGCAATGTCCATGGAGTAGTTGTCCAAGCGATAAAATAAGGAGTTCCCCATTCCGTCATTTCCGGTTTAGGATTCTTCATTTTAAATTGGGCAACGGCCGTTGTATCTTTTACATCCCGATAACAGCCCGGTTGATTCAACTCATGTGAGCTCAATCCTGTTCCGGCAGCCGGTGAATACGGTTGGATAGTATATCCTTTATACAACAATCCTTTTTTATGCAGTTGTTTCAATAGCCACCATAATGTTTCAATATAGCGATTATCATACGTGATATAAGGATGCTTCATATCCACCCAATATCCCATCCGATGAGTCAGGTCTTCCCATTCCTTGGTATATTTCATCACGTCTTTCCGACAAGCCGCATTGTAGTCGGCAACAGAGATTTTCTTACCAATATCTTCTTTTGTGATACCTAATGCCTTTTCTACACTTAGTTCCACAGGCAGTCCGTGCGTATCCCATCCGGCTTTACGCTTCACCTGATAACCTTTCATCGTTTTGTAGCGACAGAAAATGTCCTTAATGGTACGAGCCATTACATGGTGAATACCCGGCATACCATTAGCCGAGGGAGGTCCTTCGAAAAACACGAACGAAGGACAGCCATCACGTTCTGTCATACTCTTGGCGAAAACCTGGTTCTCGTCCCATTTCTTCAGCACATCTTTGTTCACCTGCGAAAGGTCAAACTGCGAATATTCAGTAAATCTCTTACCCATAGCTGTCTACGATTTTACTATTTACAATTTACAATTTGAGGGGTATCCCCATTTTTAAGGGTGCAAATTTACAAAAACATTTGTTTAGTTGAGCAAAAAGCTAAGACTTTTAATCGGATTCGTGTGAAGTTAACGATTATAAACCGCCTACAGCCTAAACAAAACAGGTATCTCCTTGTTTTAGTGGGAAACCTAAAAGCACTTAACTTATGAATTACGGTATTAGCATTTTATTCAGGGCAATCCCTTTGGCGATGGCTGTTTTTTGCTTCGGATACGGAGCGTTCATTTATAATTATGGAGATGACGGGAGTCGTGTTGTAGCCGGTCCTGTTGTGTTTTCACTTGGTATGATATGCATTGCGCTGTTTTGTACGGCTGCCACTATCATCCGGCAAATCATACATACTTATAATAAATCGGCCAAATACGTTTTGCCGGTTATAGGCTATTTGGCAGCCATCATTACAATCATTGGAGGTATCTGCATTTTCAGTAATGCCACTTCTACCTCTGCATTTGTTGCTGGACACGTTATCACCGGCGTTGGATTTATAACCACTTGTGTAGCTACCGCCGCCACCTCTTCTACCCGATTCTCTTTAATTCCGGGAAATTCAAAAGCGACAAGTAATGAGGTTCCAGAAGGAGCTTTTTCCCTTAATCAGAGACGGGCATTGGTCATTGTTGCCATCACCGTTTCTCTCATCGCATGGATATGGGCATTTGTATTATTAGGGAACAGTCATTCTCATCCGGCTTATTTTGTCGCGGGGCACGTAATGGTCGGTCTGGCATGTATTTGTACCAGTTTGATTGCGTTGGTAGCTACCATAGCACGTCAGATACGTAATGATTATTCAGAAAAAGAACGGGATAAATGGCCAAAACTAGTTTTATTAATGGGATCTATCTCTTTTGTATGGGGATTATTCGTGATTTTGGCAGATTCCGGAAGCGCAAACGGTACCACCGGATATATTATGCTCGGGTTGGGGCTGGTATGTTACAGCATTTCCAGCAAAGTAATCTTGCTGGCCAAAATATGGAGACAAGAATTCAAATTAGCCAACCGTATTCCTATGATTCCGGTATTAACGGCATTGGCTTGTCTGTTCCTGGCGGCTTTTGTATTCGAGATTGCTACTATACATGCTGATTATTTCATTCCGGCACGTGTTTTGGTAGGTCTAGGAGCTATTTGCTTTACGCTGTTTTCTATCGTTAGTATATTGGAGAGTGGCACGTCTTCCAAATAAAAAAGTATTCTATAAAAAGGGCGTCACTATATGCCCCGGATAGTGACGCTATCCAAGGCATATAGTGACGCTATCCGGACAGCATAGCGTCACTCTTTTATTTCTTGTATCTCACCTCATACAGGTCATTCCTGCGGTCTTTCAGGTTGCGTACACTACCATAAGTATGCAGCTCGTTCAGCAAATCCAGGTCAACATCCGATACCAAAATCATTTCGGTGTTAGGAGTTGCCTCTGCCCTCTTTCCGTCCGTTGGAAAAGCAAAGTCGCATGGGGTAAACACACCCGATTGAGCATATTGAATATCCATATTGTGCACACGGGGAAGATTTCCGACACTTCCGGCAATGACTACAAAACATTCATTCTCGATAGCACGTGCCTGCGCACAGACACGAACACGAGAGTAGGCATTCTGTGTATCTGTCAGGAAAGGAACAAATAATATCTGCATTCCCTGATCTGCCATCAGGCGGGAAAGTTCGGGGAACTCGACATCATAGCAGATCAAAACTCCAATCTTTGCACAATCCGTATCAAAAGTGTTCAGAAGTTTGCCACCATTAAGTCCCCAGCTTTTTATTTCATCGGGGGTAACGTGCAATTTCTCGTACATTTCATAGGTTCCATCCCGTCGACAAAGGAAACCTACATTATAAAGCAATCCGTCCTCTTTTACGTATGGCATACTTCCGGTTATAATGTTGATATTATAGCTAATAGCCAGATTCATAAACCGTTCCCGAATTTCATCCGTATACTTTGCCAATCCGCGAATAGCTTGTGATTCTCCTTTATCATTATACTTCGACATCAAAGGAGCATTGAAATATTCCGGGAAAAGAACAAAATCACTTTTATAATCGGATACTGCGTCCACAAAGAATTCTACTTGTTCGAACAGGTCATCCAATGTTTTATAACTACGCATCTGCCATTGCACTAGTCCTACACGAACCGTAGTTTTGGGACTGATATATTCCTGTGTAGGTGGCTGGTAATAGATATTATCCCATTGCAGCAAACAGGCATAATGTTTTGATTCCTCATCATTTGGCAGATAATTGGTCATTACCTTACGAACGTGGAAGTCATTCGACAATTGGAAAGTAAGTACCGGATCGTAAATCTCGCGTTGACGCACCCGTTCGATATATTCTTTCGGACGCATTTTGTCAGCATATTTATGATAATTCGGGATACGTCCGCCAAACATGATTGCTTTCAGATTCAATGTTTCGCAAAGCTCCTTACGATATTCATACATACGACGTGCGAGACGCAAACCACGATAGCCCGGGTGAATGAATACTTCAATGCCATACAGGATATTTCCTTTGGGATTATGTGTATTGAATGTTTCCTTACCCGTAACCTGTGCATACGTATGGTCGTTCTTTACTTTATCATAATCAACAATAATAGAAAGAGCACAACCAACTATTTTATCGTCAACGACTGTGACGATCTGACCTTCCGGAAAGATCTTAATCAACTTCTGAATCTGCTCACGAGTCCAAAACACATCGCTACCGTCAGAATAAACACGGGTAAACGATTGGGATAACTGTACATAATCTTCTATTTGCAGATTACGTATCTGCACTTTATTAATTTTTATCGGATGCTGTTCCATAACAATACGTGTTTTTATATAAAAACTATGCAAAGGTACTGTTTATCTTTATACATTATCATTGCAAAATAAAAAATGCATTATACTTAATTTTAATACATGCTTCAGAAATGGCTACAGTGCTTTACCATCACATAATTTTCATACAGACTCTTGCGCCATTTAATTTGCGACTTCCGAAAATTATCGTACATTTGCAGCGACTAACATTTTATACCCACAGAAGCAGTGAACCTGCTTCAACTCCAGTAGCAGGCATTTTTATGCCTGTTGCTGCCGTAGATACGCGGTTTCGTACCCCCGTGGGGAACGTTAATGCGTCCCCAGCTTCTGTGGAGTGTTAGTCAACGGGAAAGGCGGAACCGTTTTTTTATTCCCGCCTATCTTAAAACCGTTGTATCATGCATGAAGAACAAAACAATGCACCTGTAAAAACCGTTCGAAGCAATCGGCAGGAAGCTAATTTTCCTAATCTGGAAGAAAAAGAAAACCTAAAACAGTTTTATTTAACCCAATCACGACGACTATGCCCTACTGTATCAGTCGATCGTTCGGAATTACAACGTTTGGGAGCGTTACACCACAAAATCAAACATTTTATTAAAGCGTTGACCAACCTCGACCGTTCATGGGAAAATAGGATGCCGGAGATGCAAAAGGCTTGCCTGCATTTCTTTACTTTACAAAATTCACCTCGGACAGAGTGCCAAAAGATTTTTGAAGAATGGGCACAATGGTCGAACTTCCTGATATCAGCCTCTTGCTATCGTGGTTTTGTCAGTCAGATGTTGCAGGATTATCAACGTCAATTACGTGACTTGGAAAAGCTCTTGGGCGGCAAACCTTCCGAAACTTTGGAGAATGTATCAGACCGTTAAGTCATACAGATAGATATTGCATCGAACTGACGTTAAAAGTAGTTCGTTTTTGCACAGTTTTGAATCCATTACCACTAATGATTTCATTCGTTACTTTTAGGTAATTGCTTCCCTATTAATATCTATTTCATAGCCTAATGAATTTTCGTTTGACAGTTGTCGAACGAACGCTTAACTTAAGTTGAACTATCGCTTGACAGTTGTCAAACGAAAACTCATTAGGCAATCAAAAAAATAATATAGGCAAGAAGAAAAAATAAAAGTAGCATAGTAGCGAGATATAATTAATATAGCATAGTTTATTCATTCTCGCACCGTTACGAATCTATTCTTAGGAGATAGAGTCCCCCTAAACCACATCCCCTGAATTTACAACTGTTCCCCAAAGCTTCAAATAAAAACAATTATGACACCATACCATTGGTACGATGTCATAATCTTAATAGAACCATGCCAAGAGACCAAAGTCATAATGACATGATGAATTTACACTAACCTAATTTATTTATTTTTCTTCCAAAGCTTGCTCATATCTTCCAATGTCTTGCCTTTCGTTTCAGGTACCCAACGCCAAACAAAGATAGCAGCAGCCACGCAGATAATACCATATAAACTATATGCAAACATCGGACTGAAGTCGTACAGTGCAGGGAAAGTAGAAGATACAATGTAATTGAATATCCATTGGAATGCTACAGCGATTGCCACCGCTTTACCACGGATCGTGTTCGGGAATATTTCCGAGATCAACACCCAGCAAATCGGCCCCCAAGACATCATAAAGAATGCTGCATACACAATTACTGAAAGTACCGGAAGAATACCCTTTATTGCCATGCTATCACACATTGCTACCGCAAATGCACCTACAGCCATACCAATAGAACCGATTATCAATAGTGGCTTACGTCCGAAGCGGTCTACAGTGAAGATTGCAACTAATGTAAAGACAATGTTTACAATACCCATAATAACTGTTTGCATCATGCCACCTCCTTCTGCACCTGCATTTTCGAAAATACGAGGAGCATAATAAAGTACCGCATTAATACCGATAGCCTGTTGGAATACAGAAAGCAAAATACCGATCACAATTACTGCCACTCCATAAGTAAAGATTTTCTCTGTCTTTTCATGAGCAGTAGCTTTAATATCATTAAGAATTTCCTGCGCTTTTGTCTTACCATTGATCTTTTCAAGGATCGAATAAGCCTTTTCATCCTGCTGTATCAATACAAGATAACGAGGAGTCTTCGGAACAAAGAACAACAACAGGCCAAAGAAAGCGGCAGGGAAAGCTTCCGAACCGAACATGTAACGCCATCCTTCATAAACAGTCCACATATCAGATTCAGCACTAACAGACAGTATACCGGCCGCATCTTTCAGAATAATAGGATTTTGATGTCCGCCCATAATCAAGAAATTCACAAAGTATACTACCAACATACCGAAGATGATAGCAAACTGGTTACATGATACAAGCGTTCCACGAATATTGGAAGGGGCTATTTCAGCAATATACATCGGACAGACTGCAGAAGCCAGTCCAACACCGATACCGCCCAAAACACGATACAAATTAAAAGCAATCAGCAAATCCATATTCGGCTTTCCATATTCGAAAAATAGGACTTCAGGATAATAGGAACCTAATGCTGAAAGGAAAAAGAGTACGGCAGCAAGCCTTAGAGAATTACGACGTCCCAAACGGGAAGCAAATATACCGGAGATCGCACCACCCAGTACACAGCCAATCAATGCACTGGAAGAAGTGATTCCATGCATTACTTTATTGTATTGAAAATCAGAGGCCGAAAGGAAAAAAGCCTCCAAACCTTTCTCTGCACCGGAAATAACTGCTGTATCGTATCCGAAAAGCAGTCCTCCCAGAATGGCGACAGAGGTTATCGAATATAGGTAGAGTTTACTACCTTCGTTCGTTGTATTAATCATGGTTATAAGTAGATAAAGTAGTGTTGTAGTAGTTGGATATATATCACCACAGACTTCACGGATTGACATAGATAAAATTCAAAATAAAAGAGAAGAAAATCAATCTGTGAGAATCCGTGTAATCTGTGGTGGATTTAATTAGCAATACATATTCAGAATTGCTTCATAAAGCTCTTGTTTACCGCTAGTCTGCTTCGGTTCACCGTTTGCTTTAGCATAAGCAACTACATCTTCCAAAGTCAACTTGCCATCTTCAAACTCCTTACCTTTACCGCCATCAAATGAAGCGTAACGGTCAGCCAGCATTTTCTTATACGGAGATTCGTTCAGCAGAGCAGCTGCACTTTCCAATGCACGAGCCATAGCATCCATACCTGCGATGTGAGCGATGAAGATATCTTCCAGGTCAGTAGAGTTACGACGAGTCTTAGCGTCGAAGTTTGTTCCACCGTTACCCAAGCCACCGTTGCGGATAATTTGCATCATAGCTTGTGTCAGTTCGTAGTTATCAATCGGGAATTGGTCTGTATCCCAACCATTCTGATAATCACCACGGTTAGCGTCGATAGAACCCAACATGCCGTTGTCTACTGCTACTGCCAATTCGTGTTCGAAAGTGTGACCAGCCAAAGTTGCGTGGTTTACTTCAATGTTCACTTTGAAATCTTTATCCAATCCATGAGCTTTCAAGAAGCCTATTACAGTTTCTGTATCGACATCATACTGGTGTTTAGTCGGTTCCATCGGTTTCGGTTCGATCAGGAAAGTGCCTTTGAAACCACGGGCACGAGCATAATCACGAGCGATGGTCAGCATTTTTGCCAAGTGTTCTTTTTCACGTTTCTGATCTGTATTCAGAAGAGACATATAACCTTCACGTCCACCCCAGAATACATAGTTTTGACCACCTAATTCGATAGTTGCGTCGATTGCATTCTTGATCTGAACAGCAGCGCGAGCTACTACATCAAAATCAGGGTTAGTAGCTGCACCGTTCATGTAACGTGCATGACCAAATACGTTGGCAGTACCCCACAACAGCTTAATGCCAGTTTCAGCTTGTTTCTGTTTTGCATAAGCTACGATTGCTTTCAGGTTAGCTTCGTATTCTTCGATGCTTGCACCTTCAGAAACCAAGTCCACATCGTGGAAACAGTAGTATTCGATACCCATTTTCTGCATGAATTCAAAACCTGCGTCCATTTTATCTTTTGCAGCTTGTATAGCGTCAGCATTACTATTCCAAGGGAATTGTTTTGTTCCGCCACCAAATTGGTCACCGCCTTCAGCACACAAAGTATGCCACCATGCCATAGCAAATCTCAACCAATCTTTCATTTTCTTACCGTTGATAACCTTTTCAGCATCGTAGTAACGGAATGCCATCGGATTCTTACTATCTTTACCTTCGAACTTAATCTTTTCAATTCCCGGGAAAAATTCTTTTGTTGCCATAATTCTTTTATTTTTTAAATGGTTATTATTTAAATTGTTAATTATTTATCTGAAGAAAGAACCGGAGCCGGTATATTACCGGTCATCGACTTTTCAAGACGGTATTTCCATTTTGCATACGCGTCAGCATATTCCTGTCGTTTTGCCACATTAGGCTCAATCACATCCAGTTTGTCAAGCGTAGCAAATGCCTCATTATTATCCTTGTAGATACCTGCGCCAATGCCCGCACCTTTCGCGGCACCTACGGAACCATCCGTATCGTAAAGCTCGATAGTAGCTCCTGTGACTCCCGCCAAAGTATCACGGAAGATAGAACTCAAAAACATATTAGCGTGTCCGGCATGGATCATCTTCACAGGAATTCCCATTTGCTCCATGATATCAATGCCATATTTAAAAGAGAATACAATACCTTCTTGAGCGGCACGAATAATATGATGTTTGCCATGCGTATTAAAGTCCAGTCCACGAATACTGCAACCGATTTCTTTATTGTTCAGCATACGTTCGGCACCGTTACCAAACGGCAGGATACTGATTCCTGCACTGCCGATAGGAGCTTTGGAAGCTAATACATTCATTTCATTATAAGATATTCCTTCGGGAGCAATGTTGCGTTTTACCCATGAATTGAGAATACCTGTTCCATTGATGCAAAGCAATACTCCCAAACGTGTCTGATCTATGGTATGATTGACATGCGCAAAGGTATTGACACGTGACTGCGGATCATAGTTCACTTCACCGTTCACGCCATAAACCACTCCCGATGTTCCTGCCGTAGAAGCAATCTCTCCCGGATTAAACACATTCAAAGAAAGGGCATTGTTAGGCTGGTCGCCTGCACGATAGGTAATCGGTGTCCCTTCTTTCAGTCCAAGCTCTTTGGCAGCTATTGCATTTACACGTCCCTGTTCAGCAAAAGTCGGCTTAATATCTGCAATCAAAGAAGAATCAAACCCGTAATAATCCATTAAGAAATCAGCCACCCGATTGTTCTTGAAATCCCAGAACATACCTTCCGAAAGTCCGGAAACAGTAGTGCAGATTTCTCCACTCAACTTCATGGCAATATAATCGCCCGGCAGCATTATCTTATCAATCTGCTCATAGATGGCCGGTTCGTTTTCTTTAATCCACGCCAACTTGGAAGCGGTAAAATTTCCCGGTGAGTTCAACAAATGAGAAAGACATCTCTCCTCCCCGATTGTCTCAAACGCTTTCTGACCGTATGGCACCGCACGAGAGTCACACCAGATGATAGCAGGACGCAATACATGCTGATTCTTATCAACACAAACCAATCCGTGCATCTGATAAGAGATACCGATGGCTTTAATTTCAGCGGCACTAACTCCGGATTCGGTCATAATAGCCTGCGTGGACAACTTTAAGTTTTCCCACCAACTTTCAGGATCTTGTTCCGCCCATCCGGGATTCACTGCAATAATATTCGCTTCTGTTTTCGGAAAAAATGCCGATGACACACATTTACCAGTTTCAGCATTTACCAAACTCGCTTTTACAGACGAGCTACCGATGTCATAACCTAATAGAAACATAATTTTATTTACGATTAAACGATTTACTATTTACGATTTAACGCTCAATGCCCGACAATTAATACTATAACATTCAACGCCTAATACTTAATACTTGAATAAAGTCTACCTTCTCACCTTATTATATATCTTCTTATCAAATTTATAATAACGGGCAGCACGGTGAGCCACTCCTTGTTGCTTTTCTTCCAAAGGAACTACATATTCCATCATTGCTATTTTCTTATGGAAGTTGCGCACATCCACGGCTTTGTCATATACTAATTCAAAAAGGGTCCTCAATTGTGCGGCTGTAAATTTACGCGGAAGCAGTTCGAACAATATGGAAGGATTAAATTCTACAAACTGCCGAATGTAAGTCATTGCCTCCTTTATAATCAGATTATGGTCAAAAGCCAATGTTTTCACGTCTTTCAAAGCGATCCAGCAAGCCTGGTGATCGTCCAGATTCTTATCCAATGTACGGTCTATCTTTACCATTGACATATAGGCAATAGTAACAATGCGCTCCACTTTTGACTGCATGGCTCTTTCCAACCAACGTACATCTTTCGGATTACTCGTTCTGTTTTTAGAACCAAATGCTTTAAACTGCATCAGATTCACATTTTTAAGTCCTGTCAATTCATACAAAACTCGTTGTGCAGCTTCATCCAAGGCTTCGTCCATATAGATAAGACTTCCGGGAAGTTTCATATCATGATATACTTCTCCATTATCCTCACCTGCACGTTTTACAAGCAACACTTTCAGTTGTTCTCCGTCAAAACCAATCACTACACAGTCTACTGATATATGATTGTTTGCTAAAGGTGTATTTTTCTGTAAATTTTGCATATCCATTTCTTTAAAACGATGCAAATATAGATGCTAAACCCCATCAAAACAAAATAAGAAATATGCTATAAAACATTGTTTTTCATATAAATACATATCATATATTCTACAATATGAATAGTTAGTGTTATCTTACGAATTACAATATGTATTTTAGTGTTTCCACGGACGAGTAATTGTATAAAGTACAAAAACTAGATTGACGCTTTATTATCAGTACTTTTCATATCTTTTCCAACAGACATCAGCAAAGATACTTATTGTATTTTAAACGATATGTCATTTTGTACCTTATCGTTTTTTATTCTATCTTTGTCGGGTAAATATTAAAAAAACTAAAATGGAACGTCATCCAGTCATTTTATCTATTGCCGGCTCCGATTGTTCGGGAGGCGCAGGTATTCAGGCAGACATAAAAACAATCTCGGCTTTAGGAGGATATGCAGCATCGGCCATTACTGCCATCACCGTACAAAATACACTGGGAGTACGTGCCGTACAGTCCATTTCTCCAGATATTGTTCGCGGACAAATAGAAGCAGTGATGGACGATCTGCAACCGGTTGCCATCAAAATAGGAATGATAAATGATATTCAAATTGTTCGTGTAATTTCCGACTGTTTACAAAAATATTCGCCTGCATACATCGTTTACGATCCGGTAATGGTATCTACCAGCGGAAGGAAACTTATGACAGATGAAGCGATAGAAGAAATCAAAAAAGAACTTTTACCGCTCGTCACATTAATCACTCCCAATATTGACGAAGCAAAAGTACTTACAGGTAAAAATATTCACAACATTCAGGATATGCAGGCTGCTGCCAAAATGCTGACGGATGATTATCAGACTAATATCTTACTAAAAGGCGGACATCTGGAAGGAGACAATATGTGCGACCTTTTGCATACGTCCGAATTTATCTACCATATATATGAAGAGAAAAAAATAGAAAGCCATAATCTGCATGGAACGGGATGTACCCTCTCTTCCGCCATTGCCACCTATCTTGCCAAAGGCTATCCCATGCGAGAATCTATCCAGCATGCGAAAGCATATATCACTCAAGCCATTATCGCAGGAAAAGAATTGAATATCGGGCATGGCAACGGCCCTTTATGGCATTTTCCGGACTCCGTTGCACAAATGTGTACATTTTGTGCGGTTGTATCATAAAAATACGTAACTTTGCACCCGCAATTAAAAATCAATTAAATAATAAAAATATGAAAGCATTTGTATTTCCCGGTCAAGGCGCCCAATTTGTAGGAATGGGTAAAGACCTGTATGAAAACTCAGCTTTAGCAAAAGAATTGTTTGAAAAAGCAAATGATATCCTCGGATATCGCATTACAGATATCATGTTCGATGGCACAGACGAAGATCTTCGTCAGACAAAGGTTACTCAACCTGCCGTATTCCTTCACTCTGTTATTTCTGCTCTTTGCATGGGCGACGACTTCAAGCCGGAAATGACTGCCGGTCACTCACTTGGTGAATTCTCTGCATTGGTAGCTGCCGGCGCATTGAGTTTTGAAGATGGATTGAAACTCGTGTATGCACGTGCAATGGCTATGCAGAAAGCTTGTGAAGCTACTCCTTCCACCATGGCCGCCATTATCGCATTGCCGGATGAGAAAGTAGAAGAAATCTGTGCAGCAGTAAATGCAGAAGGCGAAGTTTGCGTACCGGCCAACTACAACTGTCCGGGACAAATCGTTATCTCTGGTTCTGTACCGGGTATCGAAAAGGCTTGCGAACTGATGAAAGCTGCCGGAGCAAAACGTGCTCTTCCGCTGAAAGTGGGTGGTGCTTTCCATTCTCCATTGATGGATCCTGCTAAAGTAGAATTGGAAGCTGCTATCAAAGCTACCGAAGTACATACTCCTAAATGTCCGGTATATCAGAATGTGGATGCACTTCCTCACACTGACCCTGCAGAAATCAAAAAGAACCTGGTTGCTCAATTGACTGCTTCCGTACGTTGGACACAATCAGTAAAGAATATGGTTGCTGACGGTGCTACTGATTTTACAGAATGTGGCCCGGGCGCTGTACTTCAAGGATTGATTAAAAAGATTGACGGTACTGTCAATGCTCACGGTATTGCATAAATATCCGTAAGACAGACTTCATCTTCATATAAAAAAGCGTGTTGGCAACTATTGCCAACACGCTTTTTTATATATGAGAACCATTGGTAGAAAACCAATGAACATGTTGTAAAACACCCTGGTACTTTTCTTTTCCGGCAAACTTTCCGAATCTTTCTTTTGTTTTTATTATAGGAATCATTTACCCCAATTTATGAGCCATGAAAATACATGAATATCAAGCGAAAGAGATTTTCTCCAAGTACGGAATACCTGTCGAGAGGCACACTTTATGCCGTACTGCCGCAGGCGTTCTAGCTGCATACCGGAGGATGGGAACAGACAGAGTCGTTATAAAGGCACAAGTATTAACCGGAGGCCGAGGAAAAGCCGGAGGAGTGAAACTGGTAAACAATACGGAAGATGCGTACCAGGAAGCTAAGAATATTCTCGGAATGAGTATTAAAGGGCTTCCGGTCAATCAAGTCCTAGTCAGCGAGGCAGTCGATATTGCTGCAGAATATTACGTCAGCTATACCATCGACCGGAATACACGTTCTGTCATTCTGATGATGAGTGCATCCGGCGGTATGGATATTGAAGAGGTAGCCTGTCAGACACCGGAGAAAATCATCCGATATTCAATTAATCCATTCATTGGCCTTCCCGACTACCTGGCAAGGCGTTTCGCTTTCGCTCTCTTCCCCCAAATGGAACAGGCAGGTAAAATGGCCGTCATCCTTCAGGAACTTTATAAAATCTTTGTGGAGAATGACGCGTCGCTAGTGGAAGTAAATCCGCTGGCACTTACAAAGAAAGGTACGTTAATAGCTATTGACGCAAAGATTGCTTTTGATGACAATGCGCTCTATCGTCATCCGGAGATTCATGCTTTGTTTGATCCGGCGGAAGAAGAAAAAGTGGAAGCAGACGCCAAAGATAAAGGATTCAGTTATGTCCACATGGACGGCAATATCGGTTGTATGGTAAATGGCGCCGGACTTGCCATGGCTACTATGGACATGATTAAACTTTACGGCGGTCAGCCTGCTAATTTTCTCGACATCGGTGGCAGCTCCAATCCTGTCAAGGTCATTGAAGCAATGAAACTCTTATTGCAGGATGAGAAAGTAAAAGTGGTCCTGATTAATATTTTCGGAGGGATCACTCGTTGCGATGATGTGGCAATGGGACTTCTCCAGGCATTCGAACAAATAAACAGCAATGTCCCTGTCATCGTCCGGCTTACAGGCACCAATGAACATATCGGACGGGAACTGTTACGGAATTACAGCCGTTTCCAAATAGCCACAACGATGAAAGAGGCTGCTCTTATGGCTCTAAAAGCATAATACGTACCAAATCACTAAAAAATAAAGCAATTATGAGCATACTAATAGATAAATCCACCCGTTTGATTGTACAGGGAATCACCGGCAGAGACGGGCTTTTCCATGCCAAGAAGATGAAAGAATACGGAACTAATGTGGTCGGGGGTACTTCTCCGGGCAAAGGAGGAACAGATGTGGACGGAATCCCCGTATTCAATACCATGTATGATGCTGTCGAACAGACAAAAGCTAATACCTCCATCATTTTCGTTCCGGCACGTTTTGCGGCAGATGCTATCATGGAGGCAGCAGACGCAGGCATCCGGATCATAGTCTGCATTGCAGAAGGAATCCCCACACTGGACGTGATTAAGGCGCATCGGTTTGCCGAACAAAAAGGTGCCATGTTGATCGGGCCTAACTGTCCGGGACTTATCTCTCCGGGAAAAAGCATGGTTGGCATCTTACCGGGACAAGTCTTTTTAGAAGGGAAAGTAGGTGTCATCAGCCGTAGCGGAACACTTACTTACGAGATTGTATATCACTTAACAGCTAATGGAATGGGGCAATCCACTGCTATCGGCATCGGAGGCGATCCTGTTGTAGGACTTCACTTCCGCCAACTGTTGGAAATGTTTCAGAATGATCCGGAAACAGAAGCAATCGTCCTGATTGGAGAGATTGGAGGAAATGCGGAAGAGCAAGCGGCCGAATATATCCGCAATAATGTAACCAAACCTGTGGTTGCATTTATTGCCGGACAATCAGCTCCTCCGGGAAAACAAATGGGGCATGCAGGTGCTATCATTTCGGGAAGCTCCGGTTCGGCAAAAGAGAAAATTGAATCTTTGGAAGCAGCTGGTATCCAGGTAGCACAAGAGCCTTCGGATATACCCAAACTATTGAAAAAACAAACTCCAAAAGAGAAATAAAAAATAGAAGCAGTTATAAGAAGAGCATTCATCGGATAAGCGCAGAAGAAACCGAAAAGCATAGCCAACTGCATCATAAACCAGAATATCCATGTATCTTTGGGCAATGACTCATTGATGAATAGCACAAAATAAACAATTAAATTGGAACTTAATAATATGGTGGATGACGAGGAAGATAATAATGAGGATTAAAAGGAAGAAGGGCGCGCTAGTTACCTAGTGCGCCCTTCTCTATTACTGTCTATTTATTCAGTATTAGTTCTTTGGCAATGCTTCTTTCACTACCATTGAACGACCTACATATTCTGCACCGTTCAATTGTTTGATAGCGTTGTTAGCTTCTGTATCATCCGGCATTTCGATAAACGCAAAACCTTTTGATCTTCTAGTTTCACGATCTGTGATTAACTTTACTGAAGCAACTGTTCCATACTCTTCCATTACATGTCTCAAATCCGATTCCTTAACATTATAGCTAAGATTTCCAATGTACAAATTCATAAAATACAAATATAAAAAATTAATAATTCAATAAGAAAGTTTTAGGAAGATCTTAATTAGAGATGGATATGCTCAAATAAATGAGAAGATTCATGTAAAAAAATCAAATCGTAATAAACCTCTTTATTGTTGTTGGTACAAAGGAAAGCATTATTTGGAGATATTGCACTATATTCCCTCCTTTTTCTTTTCTCAAAACATCTTTTTTATGAAAATAGGTCAATACTTAACGTTCGTATCCTTTTATATCGGGCTATTTCATACCAATCACCGGATTAGTCTTCTGCAGATTCTTTGTTACAAACTCCTCGAAAAACAATTTCTTATAGCTACCACTACCTATCGCTATCTCATAAGTTCTGATAAAAACATCATTGGTATCAAAAGAGTCAATCTGTGAGGTATTGACAATATAGGATTTATTTACCCGGAGGAATTGCCTGCCGGGCAGTTGCTCATGAATATTTTTCAAATTCATTTTAGTAACTACCCTCTGATCTTCTAATTGGAGAATTGAATAATCTTTTAGCCCTTCAATAAATAGAATGTCGTTAAAGTTTATTTTAAAATATCGTCGTTCCGACCTGATGAAGATGTACTCTTCCTGTATTTCTTCCACTTTCTCGGGCGTCTCCAACAACAACAGTTTATGGTAGGCAACAGCTTTATTGACCGCTTTCAGAAAACGATTCATCTCTATCGGTTTCACCAAATAATCGATGGCACTCACTTCATAACTATCAAGTGCATATTCTGCATAGGCTGTCGTAAAAATAATCAATGTATTCCTGGGGATACTTTGCGCAAATTCCATTCCCGTAATTCCCGGCATTTGGATATCGAGGAAAACCAAATCAACTGTATGTTCATTCATAAAGGCGGATGCCACGATAGCATTATTAAAACTACCCGTCAGTACTAATTGAGGTATTTGTTCCACCAATAATTTCATTCCTTTACGAGCCACCGGCTCATCATCAACAATAATACAATTCATAAATTTAGATGTAAGTTGACACTATAAGTTGTTTCTTTATCTTCTATCTGTAACGTATACTGTGATTCATAAAGTAAATCCAGTCTACGCCTCACGTTGGCTAATCCTATTCCCCCTTCCCGCTTTACAGGAATACGAGGCTTAGAATTCTCACAACGAAACATTAACTGCTTATTATGCACGGAAAAGTATAGGTGAACATAAGATAAATGATCGCTGTCCGAATTATGTTTCACCGCATTCTCTACAAAGGGGATAAACAATAACGGAGGAATACAGATATTCTCCATATTTCCCTCCTGAAAAATCGTATATTCAAAATGATCCCTTCTCACCTTCTCCAGTTCAAGAAAGCTGGTGAGAAATTGTATATCTGCACTAAGAAAGACTTCCCGTCTTGTACTGTCATTCAATTGGTAGCGAAGTAAGTCATCCAGTTTACCCAATATTTGTGAAGCCTCATCCGGAGCATCTTTTAGCAATATATTGGCATTATTCAGCATATTAAAAAGAAAATGCGGATTGATCTGTTTCTTTAATTGTTGAAGCTCCGTCTGCATAGTCGCTTTCTCCAATTCCAGAATTTTTCTATCGGAGACAACCCAGCGGCGGAAAAGTTCAAAACTAGTACAGCCACCTGCGCTCAATAGTAGCACTAATATTCCATAAGAAATACTCCCAAAAGAAACGGAATGATTATCCTGCACACAGAACTCATGAATGCCATATCGTTGATATAACGGAGACAGAAAAATAAATCCCAATAGCACACTCACTAAGTTAACTCCGAGAAACGAAATCCAATAATACAATAACTGACGCTTAGCCCTATACAAGAAACGAGGCACCAACCAATAAATATTCAGATAGATAGGAAATGCAAAAACCAATACACTAACCGGACATGCATATAGGAAACCTTCTCTATTAAAATCTCCATATATATTCTGAAATCCCAAGAAAAATATAATAAATAGCAATAATAGATTACTGATAAACCTAAAACGGTCATTTACCATACTCTTCGCCCAATCGTATACATTCCAAGTATCTTTCATAATTTCAACATTAAATCAATGGCACACAACGCCTCATCGGTATAGCAATTTTTCAATTGATAACTTCCCGGATATAACAAATCCAATCGCCGTTGTAGCTTGTCAAAGACAGGTACTACCTGCTGAATTCCATTTCTTTGCAGATGATAGTATGTACAAGTGAACCGGAGCTGATTCTCTTCCATTTGAAAATCAACCCTGATATTTTCTCCCCTTTCATTTTTCCCACAAGTAGTTATCTGAATCACATATTCTATAACAGGCATAAACAATAAAGGAGGTATTTGTATATAACGTACTTCATTTAGGATTCTGATTTCAAAATTAAGCTCCGGATTACATATTTTCTCCAACTTCATATAATCTGTCATAAAGCAAATGTCATCTCCCAATAATACCTTTTGCCGTTCACTTTCATAAAGTTGGTATCTTAGTAACCGGCTTAATTTAAAGATGAGCAACGACGCCTTTTCTCCATCTTCTTTCAACAAGGTCCGCACCTTATTCAACATTCTCGAAAAGAATTCCGGTTGGAGTTGATCTTTCAAACGATTCAGTTCAGTCTGTATATTCATATTCTCCAATTCGTTTAACCGTTGTTGATAGGCCACCCAATGATGCAGAAAAATAGTAAAAGAAAAAGCAAAGAAATAGAGTATAAGTGCCAATGCATTTAGAAATAGGAAGAAAGGAAGATCATCATTTAGTTTTTGTAATTGTTCGGGCATAACATAATATTGCCCTAAAAGACAAATACCAGTCACCATGGCCGCCAGCATAAATCCAACAAGGCTACTTAAATAAATGATATACTTTTTATATCTACGCTGAAACAGATAACCGGGAATCAACCAGCAAGTGTGCAGATTAATAATTCCCCAAAGTATGATAGAAAGTAAAAGGCTAACCCCTGTAGAAAGATTAAGTCCTAAACTGTTGCTTTCGACAAAAGTTCCTCTGAACACCAAAAAGGAGACTACAAGAAAAATCCCTATTTGTTTCAGTAATGTATATAGTGGTATCTTAACTGACATCGGGCGATAAAGTTACCATTTTTTTAGAATTTATACTTCATTCCCATCGAAACATACATTGCCGGTTTAAAATACGGATCGGAATCTTTGGACATATCCTCGAAAAAAGCCTTTAACGTGCGGGTAGTGTAATAAGCGATTCTGCTGCACGAAACACCGGCAGTAGCAGTGACTGAAAAAGAGTCCCCCACATTTAATTCCGGTTGTAAACCAACAATAATGAATTGCTGGGAAAACATGGTATCTTTCCCTTCCCTTTCCAACAAAGCCAATGACCCGTTCATTTCTGCCACGATCCTTAGATTCAGGAATTTATTCATTCTCATCCCTGCCGAAACCTCCATTGCATTCAACATAGATACTTTAATTTGATAACGTCCTTCAGTGCTCCAATCAAAATAAATAGCGGGAAATACCATCGGATAGCCAAATGTGTTGTTAACTGCCAAGCCGGCTCCAAGAGATAAATTAGGCTTGAACTGCCGGATAAAAATAGCTCCTCCCTGCCCCAAAACATTCTTCAACTTTACATCCGAAGCGGTATAGACTCCTGCACCGACTGTCGTCAACAAGAACCATTTTTTGCTGATAGGACGAATATTAGTTATGCTCAACTGCATATTTATGATTTGATCTATGTCTATATATGAGTGAAGATTCTTATTATTCATTGCCGTATAGCTTCCTCCTGCCGAAATCATCCAGATTGTGGGTTGATTTCTTTCATTCATTTTCTGCGATATAGGAATATTGACGTTTCCTTCCACAAACCGCAAGTCTCCCCTCCCATCTGTTTCCTGACCATCTTCATTCTTATAACACGAAGAAGAGATATAACCCGTTTTGATAGTTACTTGCGCACACGTATCTTCCGACAACAATAAAATCAAAACAACTGTACTCAATAAAATATACTTCATTATTTATCTACCTTTAGATTTGAACGTTACAAAAATAGAGCTTTACCTATCTTCGTTGAGGAATTGTAGACCAAACCTCATATTCAGTATACAAAATGAAGAAATACAGCGTCATTTATCGATAAATAATTCTGTGAGTTATATTAAAAATGATACGTCAGAAAACAAAAAGACTACCTTCTTTGAAACAGAAGGTAGCCTTTTATTTACATATCAGTTTGCAGATTATCCACAATGGAAATACTTATGTACGAGATCTAACATCTCCATCGGCTTTCCTTCCAAATCCGCACGCAACGTTTTATCTTCGTAACTGCGAAGTCTGCGGATGATACCATCAATCATTGCCGGACTAAAGACATTATATTGTTCAAAGATTGCCCGTTGTTGTTGCAGGCAATCAGCAGAAGCCTCACAGCTATCCGGCAGTTGTGCCAGTGAATTCAGTTTATCTTCATTCTCTTTCTGATGGATATTCACATTCACATACGTCTTTTGAGCGATATCCAACGCATTCTCAATTTCAAACCCATGACGGCAGGCAACAGCCAAACCAGCCAACAGTTGATACAAATCTGCCGAACCATCCGGAGAACGCATTTCTACAGTCTGCTTCTGGCTGGTGTCAAAATGGCTTTCGGTTTCCAACGGATTGGCCAATGTACACATATCTGTTTTTGCGGCCCATCCTAATGGTACACGTACTAATACGGAACGGTTACGATCTCCCCAGCAAACATTGGTAGGTGCCTCCTGATGAGGAACAAGACGGAAATAAGAAGTAGGATTGGTATTTCCAAAGGCAGTGATTGAAGGAGCAAGCACCATCATTCCGGCAATTGCTTTACGCGCTGTTTCCGACAAAACGCCGTCTTTCAACATTTGGTTCTTTCCGTCTTTCATGATACGCATGTGTACGTGCAAGCCCGATCCTGCCTTACCGGCTGTTATTTTAGGAGCAAAGGTCACATTATATCCATATCTGTATCCCAGATTACGAATCACCCATTTGGCAATCATCAACTGATCTGCCGCCTGCGATACAGGAACCGGCAGGAACTCAATCTCATTCTGCTCATAAATATAGCCATCCAGCGTAAAATTACCCACTTCGGAGTGTCCATACTTTATTTGCCCGCCTGTCTGTGCGATATAAGACATACATTGAGTACGGAACTCATTGAATTTAGCGTATGGACCCGATTCGTGATAACCACGTTGGTCGGTTGCTTGAAACATACCTGTATCCGGGGCTATTACATAATATTCCAATTCGCCCATTGCCTGAAATTCCATTCCGGTAACTTCTGTAAAAGTTTTGCTTGCTTTGTAAAGGGTGTGTTCTGGTGCACTTTCGAGGGGTTCGCCGTCTTTATTGAAGAAAGAGCAAAGCATAGACAGCGTCGGAATCTCGGCAAACGGATCAACGAATGCAGTACAGAAACGGGGAATCACATAAAGGTCACTACTGCCCGCTTCTATGAAAGAAAAAAGACTGGAACCGTCTACCCGTTCTCCACAAGTAAGAATAGCTTCCAGATAGGCTTGATTGTTGATAACAAAGTTCAGGGTTTTCAGACGACCGTCTCCCGCCGGATACATGAAATTGACCATGCGGATATCTTTTTGCTGGATAAATGAGATAATGTCGGCTTTTGTAAACTCTGAAGTTGGCTTTTGAAGGAATGCTACCAACTGGTTAGCATTCATTGACAAATCTTGATTCATAATCGGTTGTTTTTCGTTGTTGTATGATTAAAACGGTTTGTTAAATGCCAAAGATAACGAAAAGATTCTACTCCTTAAAGCGTTTTAAATCTTTCCGGCTAAAAATCCATTCCGGAGTATATAGTTTCCCCGCATCCGTTTCCGCCAATTCATACCAGGGGGAAAGGCTGCGACTGACAGGATTTACAAGAATATGAATCTGCTGTGCAGGCATATAGCTCTGAGCCAACAGGAACACTTTCTTTTTGGTAGCCGGATGAACAGCAACATCTACAACAATGACTGCATGTCCGGGTGAGCCTCCTTTAATAAATACATCACCGGGTTGCAAAGAAGTATAAGACACAGCCTGAAGCTCGCGGGATAAAGAAGCCGTTCCGGCATACATAAAGACCATATCGAGATAGTTACGGAAAGTTTTATAGGAATAATCCACTCCTTTGCCCGCAGCATACCATTGCACTTGATTGCCGCTGACTTTTATCCGATTTCCTTCCGCCCATTTCTTATACCCGGCAGGGAAACCATTGGTGAAGTTGAATTTTATTTCTCCATATCGTTTATGTTTCCACAGATATTCCGCCCACAAACGCATTACCGCATCGGCACACTGTTGCAAATCACGGTTGCCTATCTCCATATCGATTACAGCGTAAGCTGCGGACTGATTCGATTTTTCTTTTCCATTATAAAGCATCACTTTACTACCTTTCGGCATCAAAGGCAAATTACGTAAATAACCTGTAAACGAATGATCGGCACAAGCCTCGCTGATATATCCCGTCGGAGGAGCAATTCTTGTAGCAACCGTTTCTTGTCCCCACAATTGCAGGGATGTACAAAGTAACCCTATATATATTAGTAAATACTTCATAACGCTTCTCTTTATATTCTGTTCCGGACAAATATAAGTAATTATTGTTTAAAAAGAGGATGAATGTCTATTTTTATTTTAACTTTGTACAAAGACCTACATACATAACTAAAATTGATAAGCTATGGACATCCAAACATTTATTCAGAACTTCAAGGAGGCATTCGGAGAGAATGCCGAATTACCTCTTGTATTTTGGTATTCGGATATACTGGAAGGAACAGCAGAGAAAATTAACGGTTGCTTCTTTAAGGGTATGAAGACTGTCAGAGAAGGTGGCACTATCAGCTTGAATGCAGAAAATATCGGTTGCGGTGGCGGCAAATTCTACACAGGTTTTACAGAAATGCCTGAACGCGTACCGACTTTTGTCTCACTAAAAGAACGATATAAACAGACTCCGGAAATGGTCATTGAGTTTATCCGGCAACTCGGGGTTCCGAGGGCAGAAAAGAAATACCTTCATTTTGCCCGTATAGACAAAATAGCAAGTCTGGAACAAATGGAAGGCGTCATGTTTATCGCCAATCCTGATATGCTTTCCGGACTGACTACATGGGCTTACTATGATAACAATGCCGAAGATGGTGTCGTCTCTTTATTCGGTTCCGGTTGCAGTTCCATAGTGACACAAGCCACTCTTGAAAACCGCAAAGGAGGCAAGCGGACATTTATCGGTTTCTTCGACCCGTCGGTGCGTCCATACTTTGAAGCGGATAAGTTGAGTTATACGATACCTATGTCCAGATTCAGGGAAATGTGTGGGACTATGCGCCAAAGTTGCCTGTTTGATACGCATGCATGGGGAAAGATTCGGGAAAGAATGGGCACCGAATAAGGCAAAAGTACAAACCAAATAGTTTCAAAATATGTTTCAAGCGGTAAAACAAACAGTTTCTAAGTTAGAAACAAAGTGTTTCAAATAGGCTTGAAACTTTTCTGTCCCATTTTTAATATCATAAAGTAAATGCTTAAATTAGTTCGTATTATAAGTTGTTATTCAAAACGCAACGAAGCCTCCTTTTTCTATTAACTAATTTTAGACAGTTACTTAAGCAAATAGTTCTTTGTCCGGATTAAACCTTTTCTGCGGAAAGAAGTCTAATTTTTTAATATTATCGTTCTATTAAACATTAAAGTTATCAACGAAAATGGAAACATCTGCTAAACTCTATTCACTGAATTACAGCAATGTAAGAACTTACCTCTTTGCCCTGCTATTTGTGGCAGGAAACATTGCACTTCCACAAATCTGTCATCTTGTACCATACGGTGGTCCTACTTTATTGCCGATCTATTTTTTCACGTTGATCGCAGCTTATAAATATGGCTTTCGTGTGGGATTACTGACAGCAATTCTTTCTCCTGTCATCAATCACCTGTTATTTGCAATGCCTTCGGGAGCTGCACTCCCCATTATATTGATAAAATCCGCTTTACTTGCCGGTGCTTCCGCCTTGGCTGCACGAACACTGAAATTCATTTCTTTATGGGCTATTCTCGGTGTCGTTCTCTCCTATCAGATTATAGGAACTGCTTTTGAATGGGCATTCATCGGAAATTTCCATGCAGCAGTGCAAGATTTCCGCATTGGTATTCCCGGTATGTTAATTCAATGGTTTGGCGGCTACGCCCTACTGAAAGCGATTGCAAAACTCTAAAGTAAAAACAAAAATGGACAGAAGGGACTTTTTAAAAACAGTAGCCATAACCGGTGCCGCATTGAGTATTCAGCATTCGGAGGCAATGGAGATATTAACCCAGACTATTAATAATACGAACGGAGGCAATCCGGACTTGGTAGCCGTTATGGGTGGAGAACCGGAAGCTATGTTCCGCCGTGCTATCAGCGAACTGGGCGGTATGAAGCAATTCGTCAAACCGGGACAGAAGGTGGTCGTAAAACCTAATATCGGTTGGGATAAAGTGCCGGAACTGGCAGGAAACACCAACCCGCAACTGATTGCTGAAATCGTGAAACAATGCTTTGCTGCCGGAGCTAAAGAAGTGACCGTATTCGATCATACTTGTGACGATTGGCAGAAGTGCTACAAAAACAGCGGCATCGAAGCGGCGGCAAAAGCTGCCGGAGCAAAAGTAATGCCTGCTCATTTGGAGTCTTATTACAAGCCGGTAAACTTACCCAACGGTCAGAAGATGAAGAAAGCAAAGATACATGAAGCCATCCTGAATTGCGATGTATGGATCAATGTTCCCATCCTGAAAAACCACGGGGGCGCCAATCTGACTATCTCGATGAAAAATCACATGGGAATTGTTTGGGACCGTGGATTTTTCCACCAGAATGACTTGCAACAATGTATTGCCGATATCTGCACACTGCAAAAGAAAGCTGTACTGAACGTAGTAGACGCCTATCGTATCATGAAAACCAATGGTCCGCGAGGACGTTCTGCCTCGGACGTCGTGTTAGCGAAAGGACTGTTCATTTCACCGGATATTGTAGCAGTGGACACGGCTGCCGCCAAATTTTTCAATCAAATACGTGAGATGCCACTAGATACTGTGGGACACCTCGCTAAAGGAGAAGCACTGAAAATAGGAACCATGAACATTGACAAGCTGAATGTCAAGCGAATTAAGATGTAAAATAACAATGTTAAGAAAGCTACGTATTGGAATATCAGCACTATTATTTGTGCTGATTTCTTTCTTTTTTCTCGATTTCGCAGAAATATTACCGAACAGTTTTCATCGGCTGGCACATTTGCAATTTGTTCCAGCCATCCTTTCACTAAGTATAGGTATCTTATTATTTCTCATTGCGTTAACGCTCTTGTTTGGACGCGTTTATTGTTCCACAATTTGCCCTATGGGTATTTTGCAGGATGTCATTGCACGCATTTCAAAAGCAACAGGGAAAAAGAAAAAAAGATATAGTTACAGTCCCGCAAAAAACAAATTGCGTTGGGGCATACTCGGACTGACAGTAATCGGGTTTCTATGCGGATTTACATTTGTTGTAGGCCTGCTCGATCCATACAGCGCGTATGGACGTGTGGTAGTGCATATATTCAAACCTATCTACATGTTGGGGAATAATCTGTTGGAATCCGTCTTTTCCAAGTTCGACAATTATACGTTTTATCAGGTAGATACCTCTGTTTTAAGCATTTCTTCTCTTTTCATTGCTGTTATCACTCTTGCAGTTATTTTTGTAATGGCATGGAAACACGGACGGACATGGTGCAATACGGTTTGTCCCGTAGGAACAGTATTGGGATTATTGAGCCGCTTTTCATTATTTAAGGTCCGCATTGATACTGCGAAATGTAATGGATGCGGGCTTTGTGCTACCAAATGCAAAGCCTCCTGCATCAATAGTAAGGAACATGCCATTGATTATAGCCGTTGTGTAGATTGTTTCGACTGTCTGGAAGCATGCAAGCAAAAGGCATTGGTCTACAACCCTTCTTTAAAGAAACAACAAACAAACGTAGAAGCCCCTACGCCATCATCACCGGACACGGATTCATCCAAACGCCGCTTTTTGGTTGCCGGTCTTGTTACTGCCGGGGCTACTCCCAAACTCCTGTCCCAAGCCAAAGAATCCGTTGCAAGATTAGAAGGCAAGAAGGCATACAAAAAAGAGAATCCAATCACTCCTCCGGGCTCTATCAGTCGGGAACACTTTCAACAGCAATGTACATCCTGTCATCTTTGTGTCAGCAAATGCCCCTCTCATGTTCTGCAACCTGCTTTTATGGAGTATGGTTTGGCAGGCATAATGCAGCCGACCGTTAGTTTTGAGAAAGGATTTTGTAATTTTGACTGTACTGTTTGCGGAGACGTTTGTCCCAATGGAGCAATTCTTCCCATAAGTGTAGAGCAAAAACATCTTACACAAATGGGATATGTTGTTTTTATCGAGGAAAATTGCATCGTTTATACTGATGGAACCAGTTGCGGAGCGTGCTCCGAGCACTGTCCTACACAGGCTGTGGCAATGGTACCATATAAAGACGGATTAACGATCCCTCATGTAAACAAAGAAATATGCGTAGGTTGTGGAGGATGTGAATATGTTTGTCCTGCCCGTCCATTCCGCGCTATCTATATTGAAGGAAATCCAGTGCAAAAAGAAGCAAAACCTTTTAAAGAAAGCGAAGAACATAAAGTGGAGATAGACGATTTCGGATTCTAATCAGTACACAGTACTGGTGTAAAAGATTCCATCCGTATATTTGCGCTCTATTGTGGTATATTTAAATGCGGATAACAAAACTTTATACTTACGCAATTAAAGTTCCATGTTATCCGCATTTATTGTGTTCTATGGATAACAAAAAACTGCTTATGACGTTCTCTTAAAAAAACTATTCATTATATTCCTCCTACTTTCAATAAATTCACTAAATTCGTGGCGAACTAAAGAAAGCAACTCATGGAGGTATTCACAAATAACAGGAATAGCCGGAAATATCAGATTGGCTATGCACTAAGCGGAGGATTTATTAAAGGATTTGCCCATTTGGGAGTTATGCAAGCTCTTTTAGAGCATGATATTAAACCGGAAATCATCTCCGGAGTAAGCGCAGGAGCACTTGCCGGTGTCTTTTATGCAGATGGCAACGAACCCCACAAAGTACTTGATTATTTCTCCGGACATAAATTCCAGGATTTAACCAAACTGGTAATTCCTAAAAAAGGATTATTTGACCTTTGTGAATTTATAGACTTTCTCCGAACCAACGTTAAAGCAAAAAACTTGGAAGATTTACAACTTCCTCTGATTATCACAGCAACCGACCTCGATCATGGACGCATGGTTCACTTTCACCGGGGTAGCATAGCTGAACGGGTTGCTGCTTCTTGTTGTATGCCTGTTATGTTCGCACCAGTCAATATAGATGGCACTAACTATGTTGATGGAGGATTGATGATGAATCTTCCCGTATCTACCCTGCGTAGAGTGTGCAATAAGGTGGTGGCTGTCAACGTAAGCCCCATCATGGCACAGGACTACAAAATGAATATTGTAAGCATTGCTATGCGTTCATTCCATTTTATGTTCCGCGCCAATACTTTTCCAGAAAGAGAAAAGTGTGATTTATTAATCGAGCCATACAATCTATACGGATATAGCAATACCGAACTGGAGAAAGCAGAAGAAATCTTCGGACAGGGATATAATACAGCAAATGAAGTACTTAATCAACTGTTGGAAGAAAAAGGGAAAATATGGAAATAACCTCCTATCCATCGGAAAAAAGAATGAATACGAATATTAATAATCTACTCTATATGAATGACGAAAATAAAATAATTATCTATCAAGTGTTCACCCGCCTGTTTGGAAATAACAACAACCACTGCGTCTACAATGGAGACATTGCCACCAACGGCTGTGGGAAAATGGCTGATTTCACGCTCAAGGCACTTGGTGAAATCAAAAAGCTAGGTACTACGCATATATGGTATACAGGCATCATCGAACATGCCACTCAAACGGATTATCGCCGTTATAACATCAGTCCGGATCATCCTGCCATTGTGAAAGGAAAAGCTGGCTCTCCCTATGCCATCAAGGATTATTATGATGTAGATCCTGACTTGGCCAACGACGTACAAGGACGTATGAAAGAATTTGAGAACCTGGTACACCGTACACATCGCGCAGGTCTGAAAGTGATTATAGATTTTGTACCTAATCACGTAGCACGCCAATACCATTCGGACGCACAGCCCGACGGTACGACGGAATTGGGGGCTAACGATGACCCCAGTCAATCTTTCAGTCCATACAATAATTTCTATTATATTCCGCAAGCGGAACTTCGTGCCCAGTTCGATATGAAAAACGGCGCAGCAGAGCCTTACCGGGAATTTCCGGCTAAAGCTACCGGTAACAATCGTTTTGACGCTACGCCCAATATCACCGACTGGTATGAAACGGTGAAATTAAATTATGGAGTGGATTATCAGAATGGCGGTACCTGCCACTTCTCCCCGACTCCGGACACTTGGATAAAGATGCTGGACATTCTTCTTTTCTGGGCATCAAAGAACATTGACGGTTTCCGTTGTGACATGGCAGAAATGGTTCCCGTTGAATTTTGGGAATGGGTTATTCCTCAAGTAAAAGAGGTTTATCCTGAAATACTTTTCATCGCAGAAGTCTATAATCCCAGTGAATATCGTAATTATCTGTTCCGTGGCAAGTTTGACTATCTATATGATAAGGTAGGACTGTATGATACGCTGCGGAACGTAGCCTGCGGATATGAATCTGCCGCCGCAATCACTCATTGCTGGCAAAGCCTGAATGGAATAGAGAAAAAAATGCTCAACTTCCTGGAGAACCACGATGAGCAACGTATCGCGTCTGATTTCTTTGCCGGTAACCCGCGTAAAGGGATTCCCGCACTAATCGTTTCTGCTTGCATGAACACCAATCCTATGATGATCTATTTCGGTCAGGAGTTCGGAGAGCTGGGCATGGATAGCGAAGGATTCAGCGGAAGAGACGGACGGACTACTATATTTGATTATTGGAGTGTAGATACTATACGTCGTTGGCGAAACGGAGGTAAATTTGACGGGAAAATGCTTACTGAAGAGCATAAGCACCTCTACTCTATCTATCAAAAAGTACTGACGCTTTGCAACGAAGAGCAGGCAATCAAAAAGGGGGTATTCTTTGACTTAATGTATGCCAATATAAACGGATGGCGTTTCAATGAGCAGAAGCAATATACTTTTATGCGGAAATATAAAAACGAGATTCTGTTTTTCGTTATCAATTTCGACAGTCAACTGGTAGATGTTGCCATCAACGTGCCTTCACATGCCTTCGACTTTTTACAGATTCCTCAAATGGAATCTTATCAGGCTATCGATTTGATGACTGGCGCTAAAGAAGAAATCTGCTTATTACCTTATAAACCGACAGATGTTTCGGTCGGAGGTTATAACGGAAAAATTTTAAAAATTACTTTTTAAGTAAAAAGACTAAGAACCGCATACCCCTTACCCTTCGGGCACTTCATCTAGAAATGCCCGGAGGATTATTTTATGTATGTTGCCCAAACAAATATTCTCAAAGGCTGTTTAGTTAGATAACTAATCCTCTAAACTCAAAGCTTATGAAGAAATTTATGATTTGTGCAATCACGCTGTTTTTGCTATTATCTACATCTGTCTTTGGAGATACCCCTCCCGGCAATGTACAGGCAACCTTCAAAAAAATGTATCCCAAAGCAAATAGCATCGCCTGGTCACAAGATGACGGGTATTATTGTGCCAATTTTGTAATGAACGGATTTACTAAAAATGTGTGGTTTAACGTCCGAGGACAATGGGTGATGACGCAGACTGATCTTGTTAGCCTTGATCGTCTGTCACCGGCAGTCTATAATGCTTTTGTATCCGGGGCATATGCAAATTGGGTGGTAGATAATGTGACAATGGTAGAGTTTCCCAAATGGCAGGCTATTATTGTAATTAAAGTAGGACAAGATAACGTTGACATTAAATATCAGTTATTCTATACTCCACAAGGAGTATTACTGAAAACACGCAACGTGAGTGATATGTATGATATTCTCGGACCAAGTACCTTTTTGGTAAACTAGAATTAAATCATTTAATGCGCAATATAAATAAGAAAGCCCCCGCAGATATACAATGATATTTGCGGGGACTTTCTTATTTTAAAAATAAAATTATTTCTTCTTTCTAAGCACTACAGCGGTACGGGCAGGAATGTAGAGTTTCAGCCACTCTTTCTTCTCCTTACTGTACAGCGGGTCGGCAATAGTGAAATGCACTACAGAATCATCTGCCAAACCGTTTCCTCCAAATGCAACGTCATCCGTATTCAATATTACTTCATAGGCTCCCGGAGTTACCAGGAATCCATAATCGGTAAATGACTGTTTCGGATTAAAGTTAAAGACAAATATAAGGTCTTTACGTCCGTATGCCAATACCTGATCGCCATCATTATGCCATATTTCCTGAACAGGTGTTGCCTGGAAGTCTTTCACGCTCTTGAGAACTTTCAGCATATCCTTATCAAAATCACCCATATAATGATAGGTCAGATTCTTGTTGTCTACCAAATTCCATTGGCGACGGGCATATTTACATGACCATCCGTTACCTTCACGTGGGAAGTCAATCCATTCGGGATGCCCGAATTCATTTCCCATAAAGTTCAGATACCCCCCGTTGATGGTTGAAGAGGTCAATAAACGAATCATCTTGTGCAAAGCGATACCACGATTGACAACATAATTTTCATCTCCCTTTTGCATATGCCAGTACATATCAGCATCAATCAAACGGAAGATAATTGTCTTGTCTCCCACTAATGCCTGGTCATGGCTTTCTGCATACGAAATGGTCTTTTCATCCTGACGACGGTTGGTTACTTCCCAGAACATGCTGGAAGGTTTCCAGTCTTCATCAATCTTTTCTTTGATTGTCTTGATCCAATAGTCCGGAATGTTCATCGCCATACGATAATCGAAACCGTAACCGCCATCTTCTACTTTTGCAGCCAGCCCCGGCATACCGGAAACTTCTTCCGCAATGGTTATCGCTTTCGGATTTACCTGATGAATCACTTCATTAGCCAATGTCAGATAACAAATCGCATTATCATCCTGATAACCGTTGAAATAATCTCCGTAGTTACAGAAGGCTTCACCCAAACCGTGACTATAATATAGCATAGAAGTTACTCCGTCAAAACGGAAACCGTCAAATTTATATTCTTCCAGCCAGTACTTGCAGTTAGACAACAGGAAGTGAATCACTTCGTTCTTGCCATAATCGAAGCATAGAGAATCCCAAGCCGGATGTTCGCGACGAACGCCCGGATAGAAATACTGATTCGGATCACCGGCAAAGTTTCCTAATCCTTCTACTTCATTCTTCACTGCATGCGAATGAACGATGTCCATAATCACAGCAATTCCCATCTCATGAGCGGCATCGATTAATGCTTTCAATTCATCGGGAGTACCAAAACGGGAAGAAGCAGCAAAAAAGCTGGATACATGATAGCCGAAACTTCCATAATAAGGATGTTCCTGAATGGCCATTATCTGGATACAGTTATACCCTTCTTCAGCAACACGGGGAAGTATTTTCTCGCGGAATTCATTATAAGTACCCACTTTTTCCTCCTGCTGCGCCATTCCAATATGACATTCATAAATCAACAGTGGATTCGTGTCGGGCTTGAATGTTTTCTTTTTAAATTTATAGGGTTTCTCCGGGGCCCAGACTTGCGCACTGAATATCTTGGTCTGTTCATCCTGCACCACACGTGTAGCCCATGCAGGAATACGCTCGCCTTGCCCACCTTCCCAGTATACATTCAGCTTGTAGAGATCGCCATGACGGATAGCATCCGCCGGCAGGTTAATTTCCCAATTGCCATTCTTTTGTTTTTTCAGCTTGTAGGCTGCTTTTTCCTCCCAGTTATTAAATGTACCCACCATATAAATATGAGTAGCATTGGGTGCCCATTCACGGAAAGTCCACCCCTTATCGGTGCGATGCAATCCAAAATAAAGATACCCCGATGCAAAATCTGAAAGGGTTTGTTTTCCTTTATTCGTCAATTCAGCTTCCTTGTCTAATACACGCTGATGACGCCCGGTAATAGCACCGGCAAAAGGTTCCAGCCAAGGATCGTTTTTTATGAGATTAAGTGTCTTTTCCATATCAGAATTGAATTAGGATTATGCTTTTACTTTTACGATTACTTTTTTCACACCATCCGGAGTGATGCCGGGAGCATGACCGTCTTGCGGGAAGAAGATAGCAAACATTCCCGGTTTTACGGTAACGTATGTCTCTGCCAATCCTTCAAAGAAAGTAATGTCCTTTTCTGCGTTATAAGGCGCATCTGCCGGAACACAATCTTTAGCAGCAGTATACCCCATAATTTCTGTTCCCGACAACGGGATTTGAATATCAATAAATTCGTTATGAGTTTCCAGTTTGGCTTCCTCTTTTGTTTTAGGTTTGGTTTGTGCGATATTCACAAACAGATCTTTCCCCTTCAGTTCTGTCTTACCAATTTCCATGGCTTGGAGGTCATGAGACTTCAAGAAGTCAATGGCTTGTGCAAACAAAGAATTTAAAGACGCATATTTCTCCAGATTTTCTAAAGTATCTACTACCATATGAGTTAAATTTTAAAGTTTATATTCTAGGCATTATTTATTCAAAATCATCAATCGTATAATTCATAAAATCGGCAAACCGTTTGAACTGGCGGAACGCTTTGTCTATCTGTTCCAACATATCCGGCTGGGTAAAGAAGTCATCAGGAACATTATAAGAACAAACATACTCTTTACATTTCAAATAATCGACGTATTTGAAGTCTTTTGGGAAGCCTTTCGGAGCTGTTTTCAGAAAATCCTCCCCTATTACCGGGAAGTATTTCTTAAATTCCGGATCTTCTACGATCGCAACAAATTCTTCGATATTGTCATAAATAGATTGTCTCACTGCTTTCAGGATATTGGAAGGCAGACACAAGCTTCCTCCGGCAAGCATCGAACCATCCGGCTGCAAGTGTACATAATATCCACAATGGTCAGATTTCTTTCCTTTGGCATTGATATAACCGCCGAAATGTATTTTATAAGGTGTTTTATCCGCAGAGAAGCGGGTATCCCGGTAAATACGATAAGTACAGTCTTTGGGTTGAATTCCCCGGATAGTCTCATCAAACAGGGAAATGCGGGCAATCACTGTTGCCAAAAAGTTGTCGAACTCAGCACGGGCTGTTTCATATTCTGCCTTGTGCTCATTAAACCACTCACGATTATTATTCGCGGAAAGATCTTTTAAAAACTGAAAGATAACGGGTATGTTCATCTTTATCATTTTCTATTATTACTCTACAAACGTACAAATTTTATTTCATATAAACTACAAAAGGGGGTAAAAGGACATAAAAAAAGCATCGGCCTGGTAAAACCGATGCTTTAACACATTTATCAAAAAAACAGACTCTTCTGTCTCTGACGTACTTTAGCTTTCACAAGTGGAGTACAATCTCTTTAATTAATCTTATATCTAATACTATGAAAAACACATAAATATAACAGTACAAAAGTGACATTTGTTCAGCAATACTCTGTATATTTCAGTTAATTATCGTTTATAGAATGAAATGTTCCTCATTTACAGGCAATACAATACGCTCCCAGTCAATCATGGCGTTGAATAACATGATATGTGAATAGTCATTTAAATGTACTTGCGCAATGTCTTTCTCAACAATCAATTGCTTATTCAGAAGTTCCGCCCGCTTCGTTCCCCGGAGTAACGGATGAGCCGGAGTAAACCATGTACGACCGTCATAGAGGGCGATATTGGCTATAGAAGTATCTGTCAGATAGCCGTCTTTCACGATTAAAATATCATCTGCCATTCCTCTTTGGGCATATAAAGCGTTCAATTCTCCGCGATGTGTGCTTTTGTAAGTGTAATTAATGGTATCGGATTCTATCAGATGCAAAGAGGACACTTGCCGCATCTGATAAGGAGCATACGTGACTTCTTCTACTTCTTTTCCATACACAATCCGGCATTTATGAATCCCGTTTAAAACCGGTGGCGATATATACTCACTCAAATCAAGCGGAACACTATCTTTCCAAAAGACCGCACGGGTTCTATTGAAACGCTCTGTGTGATAATCAAGATTATAAATCTGTCCATCCTCTATCCGGATAGTCTCAATAAATGGGTACATATACTTTTTGTTTCATTTCGTTATACTCACTTTCCGCATCGCTCTGACAGGTTATTCCACCTCCACTTTTAAAATACATTTTTTCTCCTTCCTGTTCTACAAAACGTATCATAACGGCACTATCCAAATTAATTCCATCCGAATAGCCCATAATTCCTGTATAAAATCCTCTGTCGTAGGTTTCAGCTTTCCGAATAATCTGCATCGTTTTTTTCTTGGGGGCACCGGTAATGGAACCGGCTGGCAAAAGTCGGAAAATAAGTTCTCCCAAATGTTCCGAATAGTTTTCCGGCAATACACCTTGAATTTCAGAGCTTGTCTGAAGAATCGCTCCCTGATTAGTCTGCAATGTATCGATATACCGATACCGGGAAACAGACACTTGATTGGCAATCATGCTTAAATCATTACGAATCAAATCTACGATAGTAGCGTGTTCTGCCGCCTCCTTAGGATCGTTCATCAATAATTGGGCAGCAGAAGGAATGGAAGCGTCAATAGTCCCTTTCATCGGGTATGAGCTGATTTTTCCTTGATGAATTCTCACAAATATTTCTGGAGAAAAAACAGTAAAAGAGTCTTTAACCCATAGCTTATAAATCGCTTTAGAGTGATAATAAATATCTTTCAGAGTGAGATTGGTATCTACCGGAGTGCGACAAGTCAAATTTGTGAGAAAACTATTTCCAGCCAGGATATTCTGTCGGACAATATTAAACGAGCGTTGATAAGAATAGAAAGATTCTGCAGAAGGCTGCCAATGGATAGAGTTCGCTAGTTTAGCTGAAAAAGAGGGTGTATACTTTTCAGTTGACGTAGCTTGATTGGTAAATCCATTCAAATTATACAAAAGTTCAGTAGAATCAACAGCAGCAACCTCTTCTATATAAGATGCATCCTGCAGATAATTGATAATAAAAATAAAAGGACGATGGTGTTGTCCAAACTGATTCATCCGTTTGATGGCCTGTTCCTTATTATATAAGTGCATAAAATACTTCAGCGTTTAGGAATGGCAAATGTACACAAAAAGTATAGATTAGAAAAAGATAGTAATAAAAAAGGGTTACCCGACGTATCATACCGGCAACCCTTTGTCATTTATAAGATTGGTCAAATTACTTCATAACAGCTTTCACTTGAGGAAGCATCTTTTTCACATTTTCATTTTCCGGAGAGATCTTAGCAGCCTCTTCCAAATAGTCTAATGCTTCTTTAAATCTTCCATCCGCTTTTTCTTTTTCTACAGCATATTTGTCTGCGTCTGAATTTGCCAAAGGAGCAGCTTTCTTCAGAATATTAGCTCCGTCATTATAACACAAAACTCCTAAACTATACAATGCATTTGTTTTATACTGCTTGTGATCCAATGGAATTACTTTCTTGAAACAATCTTCTGCTTCTTCAGCTTTTCCTGCTTTCTGCGCTGCAAGTCCTGCTTTTAGATAATGAAGACCATAATTCTTCACCATTGTCTTATTATTAGGATCAACTTTCAATCCCTCTTCCAAAGTAGCTACATATTCAGCAGTTTTCTTTTGTGCATCTAAAGCCAAAGCTTTACGAGCATACGCATTTCCTATATTGAATTTCTTTTGAATTGCTATATCAAAAAAAGTCACAGCTTCCGGATATTTTTTCACAGCATCAGCAGCTATACCACAATAATAAGCGGTAGCAGAGTCTTGATTATTCGTCTGTTTCAAATATTCACTGAATTTCGCATACGCTACTGGATAATCTTTAGCATTAAATGCATCATTTCCTTCTTTTTTCAATTGCTCAGGGTCGGTTTGTGCAAAAACATTAGCCACTACAATACAAAATGCAAATAAAAAAATCAATTTCTTCATAACTTTATGTGTTTTTTAGTTGTTTATCGTTCAAAAGTAAAAGTTATAATAGAAAAACACAACCGTATTTTATTTTTTTGAGCTTTTTGAAACCTATATAACGTTCGTTATTCTTCGTAAAAATGACGTTTTTCTATTTCTTCATCCCAAACCATATAAATAAACAAAACTTTTCTCTTTTATAAATTACTGATTCATAGCCACAAAGAAATATATGAATAAAAAAAGTGCCGGAAAGTTTTTGAGTTTTCATAAAAAGCACTACCTTTGCATCCGAAAATAAGGCTGGTTCCGTAGCTCAGCTGGATAGAGCAACGCCCTTCTAAGGCGTGGGTCAAGCGTTCGAATCGCTTCGGAATCACTTAGAAAAATCGCAAACAGCTATTAAAATAGCGTTTGCGATTTTTTCATTTAATAGATTCGTCCACATGTTGTCTACTTGATATTTTTTCACGTACTGGTCACAATCCTATCGGTATTTTCAACAAATACCAAGCTATAAACAGCAATGTCCAGGAAACCAGAATACCTAATGAATATCTCCAGGTATATTTAAGCAATGAGCCATACGTAATCTGCTTATCATACTGCCGCATATAAGTCAGTACCAAAGGCATATAGAATAAAAAAGGAGTAATGGCATTCGTCGAACTATCTCCGATACGGAAAGCGCATTGTGCTACATCCGGAGCAATTCCCATCTGCGCAAACATCGGAATAAAGATAAAAGACATAAAAGCCCATTTGGAGGTAGCAGATACCATAATCAGGTTTATCAATGCTGTAAACAGAATAAAAAGGACGAGAGCAGACAAAGGAGCCGGCTCAAACGAAGAGAGCAGATCAGCTCCCATGATGGCTAAACATTTATCCAGATGGGAATATTCAAAACAAGCAAACATCTGTGCAGCAAAGAAAGCAATAACGAAATACACTCCAAGAAGTTTCATTGGCTGCGTAAGTCCTTCAATCACATCATTGTCAGTGCGATACCGTCCGGAACTGAATCCATAAGCCATCCCCGTAATACCTGCTCCCAAAGAAAGCAAGAATAAAATACCGGCAATAAAAGGCGAATGCATCAAACCTCCGTTCACCCCTCGCAAAATTCCATAAGAAGAAAAAGTAAGCCACAAGATAAGAGCGACATAAACAGCTGCTACAACAATGGAAATCATAATGGCACGCCGCTCTTTGCGAGACAGAGGATGATATGCCACCACTTTCACACTGCCTTCATACTTTCCTAACGTGGGAAGAAGCCATTTTTGAGTAATCCAATACACAATAGCCGTAATGACTACCGTTGAAGCACTCATAAAGAAGTAATTACAAAGAGGTTCCGTGTTCCCCTGATAACCCGTTTGTGCCAATGCCGCCTCTTGTGTAGTATGCGCCAATAACGGGTCCATCGTACTCAATACAATATTAGCACTATACCCGCACGCAACAGAGACATAAGCCGTAATAATTCCTGCAATCGGATGAAGCCCCACCCACTGAAACAGCATAGCAGCAATAGGCAATAAAATAATATATCCACCATCCCCAATAGCATTCGACAACAAACCGAGCACAATCACCCACAAGATGATTTTCCTCTTTTCCTGCCGGTTCCCTACTCCCATGCGGATACACGCATCAATAAAACCAGAATGTTGTGCCACTCCCAGTCCGAACATAGCGATTATCACCATCCCCAACGGAGCAAAGCCCGTGAAATTCTTAATAGCGTTCCGCAACCACCAACGAATTCCTTCCGGACTCAACAGGCTTTGTACACGGATGTCCTCACCTGTCTGCGGCAATGTCACTTTCAGCCCATAGATATCACATATCCATGAAAGAAAGACCACTGCCATTGTCAGCAGAAGGAACATCGTAGCGGGATGAGGCATACGCCATTTATTCTTCATCATTTTCCGAGTTTACTCTTCGTCAGGCTCCAGATTATCCAAATCGATAATACGCAATTCCAGTGCACGTACTGCCAATCTGGTAGCATTTACTCCCACCCGTTCTCCATTCGGGAAAAGGCGTCCGATAAGATCATTCTGTCGTTTCTCCAATGATTTTACGCCGAAAGGCATCCCTTTCAGATTGGCAATCATCTCCTTCGTATATCCTAATGCCAAATGGCGGAGAAAGCGTTCGTCATATTCATCAATATCATAACTGATGACTGCTTCCTGACGCTTGGCATCATTGGCTACAGATTTCTTGAAACGATCTACAATCTTTTCCAAAATCGGATAGTTAAATACCAGCTTCTTTCCGTCCATCACAGCCTGCACATCTGTTTTCGTCAGTAGTTCTCCTGTTTTGAGGATAATTCCGTCGGCACCGGCATTCAATACATCCACCCACAACTTTTCATTCAGAATCTCACCCGTGAAGATCAGTACCCGAACTCCTTTGTAGCGTTTGAATATATTCCGGCAAATATCAACACCAATGGTCGTAGAACCTCCCAGTCCTAAGTCCAACAATACCAAATCGGGGAGCTGCGCCTCCATCAACGGCCAAAACTCACTTTCCGTCATTGCCGTACCGATCACTTCCGCATTCGGTATTTCATGACGGAATATTTCTTCTGTCCCTTTCAACTCCAGTTTTACATCCTCTACGATAATAACTTTAAACTTCTGTTCTTCCATGTTTCTTATCTAATAACTTTTATGTGTTCTCCTTTTATCGGTGCGGAATGGTGAAATAAACCGTAAATCCGCCACCTTCAGCCGGTTCGGCATTGATACGACATCCTCTGCGTCCCGCAAATTCGTCATGGTCGCGGATAATCTGCTTGCATACCAGATATTCCGTTCCTCTCAACTCCCCTTTCTCACCGGAAGTCATACGTGCCAGATTCGGATAAAATAATTGATTCAATTCTTCCACACTCTTTTCACGTCTCGTATCCGTAAAAAGGAAACGGATATATTCATTATCCTTACGTGCTTGCAGACATATCACCCCATCTTCACGCACAGTCAATGCTTCATCAATCAGATTTTCCAATAGAAAACGCAACTGATTCACATCTCCTATCACCTTCGCTTCCATCGGTTCTATCTCCAGTTTTATCCTCTCCGAACGGTTCTTCATTGATTTCTTGAAGTATTTTCCGGCAGTGTCCAAAAGTTCCTGCACCGGAATCACAGTACGCCGGAAAGTGACTTCCTCCAATTGACGGGAAGCACACGAACTTAAAATCGTAAAGATTCCCTTATAATATTCAATCAATTCCGTCATAGTCTCCACCGCTTCACGCTCCTCCATTTCCGAAAGCTTCTGCGTATTTAACCGTCCTACAATCTGTTTGATTTTATTCGGATAATAAATCGTCTCATGTTTGATCGTCGACAAACAGTTGTCAAGTACCATATTCTGTACATGCAACATACTGTCTTCCCAAGAAGCTCTGCGTGTTTCTTCATGCGCCGACTCAATATCCCGATATTTAGTAGCCAGTTTCACCACTGCGTTAAATACAACAATAGCCACATAACGTGCTACCAGTTCAAAAAGCAGCCGGTCCGTTTCTTGCTCCGTTCCCTCTCTACGCTCCAGATAAAGCACACCGACACATTGATGTTCACCTCCTACTTCCACCATCAGCGGAATTGCCTGAAGATGCTGTTCAGAAAGATATTCTCCGGAACTAAAACACTGTTCTACCATCTCCGGCATTTCCTGTCCGGGACGAGAAGCGTATTCCAGCCGATGTGTCGTTTCGTTATAAACGGCAATCCCCATCCGGTCAATTGTCAGTAGTTCATTCACCGAACCGAATGCTTCATCCACAATACGTTGCGGGATTTCTTTAAGCATACTTTCCTCCCGTTGGAGTGCCTCTACATTTTCTTGTTCCTGTGGTCTGACCAAAGATGCCGCAAATACCTTTTGATTAATCTCAAGTACCTGTTCGAGATTCAAACGATTCTGCAAACGTTTTCTCATATACAGGAAATAGTATCCGACCAAAGAAACAATCAGTAGAACAAAACATAAAATAATTCCTACTGTCTTATTCGTGTTCGACCGTTCCAACTGCCGGCAATACGCTTCAAGAGTCTGATCTTCTCCCTGCAACTTATACAAATCCGTAAATGCCGAATTATTATAACTGTATGCATCCAACTGTTTCAAAGCCAAAAAAGCAACTGACGCCTCATTCCTGATATCCAGAATCACATGATAATCCGAGTCAAACAATTCGTTCCACCAGCTGATTTCGGCAGGCATTCCTTCACCCACCAATTTCATATACCGATGCGGACGATCCGGACGTGCATATTTTTCATAATGCTCATTCAGCAAGAGTATGGCAGAATCTATATATTGCAAAGCAAATTCATAATTTTCATCCACATTAGCAAAATAGGCGGCATTCGCATAATCCGACGCTGCATCCAGTAAATCCTCATATGCAGAATCCGTAACCACCACTATCGAATCGCCCTCCTGCAACATGGGAGGAATCGGGTCATGCAGACAAGAGCTCACCCCAAACGGAAATAGCAGGCAAAGCAACAAGACTCCCATCGCTTTACGCACTCCCGAAGGCAAACGGAAATAGAAACGACTCCCCTTCCCCAATTCACTCTCTACATCAAAGACACATCCCCGGAACAAATCATTCGTTTTCTTATATTTTTCAATGATTCCCTTACAATTCATCAGTCCGAAACCACTACCCTTATTTTCTTTCAAAACTTCCGGATCAGTTGCATTCTTCATTCCGATGACACGAGAGTCATATACTTTCTCACCAATGATATGAGCCACATCTTCTTCGGAAATACCCCTTCCGTTATCTTCCACGGAAATTTCGACATACGCATCCGTAGTACGGGCATACACTTTGATTGTTCCTCCTTCCGGAGTATATTTTCGGGCGTTTTCCGCCAGCGTGTTAATCATAAACAAAGTCAATGCCCGGTCAGCCTTCACCATAACCGTAGTCGGTTCTATTTCCAACTTCTGATTTTTCATTTCAAAAGCACGTCTCCCTTTGCCTAAGAGTTCAAAGAGTTCGTTGAGATCGAACGTTTCAATATTCAGGCTAAGCGTCCCCTGCTTCATCTTAATCCAAAGAGCCAAAATATCATTGTATTCATTAATCGTAGTTACCAGCTCATCAATGTATTGATACTTCTCTTTCTTTATCTTTGCATGATCGATATATCCTCGTTCCGTCAACTTATGCACCTCATTCAAGATACGGTCAATATAAGGATTTATTCCATTCACAATGGCCAGACAAGCCTTCTTAATCAGATTTTGGCGTTTATTTCCCGCGATATGTTGTTCGTAAACATATCGTTGTTTTTCCAACTGCATCCGCTCATCACTCAATGCTTCTACCATCTGCTCATTGTCCACAGCCCAAACGATATACGGTTCAAGTACGTGCACCAAAGCTTTTTCATCACGGTTCAACCGATACAAAGGAACCAGTGCCGCTTTTCCTTCCTCCGAAATTTCCAGTTGAAGACGCCCTTTTCCGAACAGTTGGTCGATGCCTTGTTGAATTAACGGAACATTCATTGGAATAGAGGAAGTGATGTCCCGGCAAAGAGTCAGGATTCGTTGCAGACGTTCCACATCTACTTGATTCCTTATTTTAGATCGCTTATTGAAAAACCACCAAAGAATAACCACCAGTACAAGTCCGGCAATAACCAAAGATAGTACAAGCGTCATTTGTCGTGAATCGGATTCCAATGAAAGATAGCGACTCTCCAACTCTTTATCCTGACGGGTATAATTCAGAATATCCAGGTATATGTTCCGGTTATAATCAGAAGCATACTTCATCCCGAGCCCCGCATACGATACACTCAATTGCTCCCGAATCCTCGAGATCCATTCGGGTACCGTCTTTACGTCTTCCTCCATAATCCATGGAACCCCAGTATATGTCGTATCTCCTTCCGCATAAATACGTAGCTTATCCAACGTATCCACCGCATGATGATAATAAAGCATATGGTGTTGGTTCACACAATCTAACGCTTTTGCAAGCGTATCCAATGCTTCCGAATAACGTCCGTGCTCATTCATATACTTACCGATAGACACATACGCACCGGCAATCTGATACAAATCATTATACTCCCGGAATTTTTCAAGCGCAAGCTGCGCCATTCGCAAAGGCAAAAGCGAATCTACAGGAAAACCAAACTGATCCAGCGCATATCCCCTCCTTGTTCGAAAGAGTTCGAAGTTGTTGGGAGAAACCATCAGATTAGCCAGCCCTTGCAGACCATTTCCTTCGAAATAAGGATGATCAGTCTGAACGGCAGTCCGCCAGGTAATATATAGTTGGTCGAACTCACGCATTTTCCTGTCCTCCGGCTTGGTGGCTTCCACCAATGAAGCCGAGCCTTTGATATAATGATAATAAAGCAACTGATTAGTATCTGTCAATGCTTCATCTTCCGGGATCTGATTGAGAGATGCGATGGCTTCCTGCCGTTGCTGAAGATAATAGTAATAAATAGAAGAAACGATGAAAAATTCGGTGAACGCATAATCCAGTCGAAGTGCCTCGTGACGGTCGGCAAACAAATCACTCTCTTCCCGAATACGTTTCATACGCCGGAGCGCACTGTTACGATAATCATAAAATTCTTTGTTCATAGCTGTCCGCTGACAAATCTTCATCAGTCCGATATCAGCAATCAACAGTTCAAGTTCATTTTTAGTCAGTTTATATACTTCCTTATGCAACGCTTCCGCCCGGTCGAAATCCATAGCCATAAAAGCACAGAATCCGAGATTATTGGATGCCTCCGCTTTCCCCGACTTATAAAAATTTACCTGTCGATAGGCTTCATTGGCATACTTATAAGAAGAATCCAGGCTTCGATAACGATAAGTATACGCTTTCCCGTTTAATGAATCAATCAGGCGCACCTCTTTGGTCGGCACCATATCAGTGCACGAAAAGAAAGAGGCAAACAACACTATACCTATTATATATAAAGGAAAGCGTGAACTCATTTTTGACTATTAACTGTTTTCAGAAAGCAAATCTACAAATATTTCCGATAAGTTGGAGAGAAAATTATTTTTTATACAATAAGTCCTTCTAAATAATAAGAGAAATTCCTACCTTTGCAGGCAAATTAACAAATAGGTAACATCTATTACAAAATGAGCGAAAAAGCACCCTTTATGGTATTCTCGGGAACGAACTCGAGATATCTTGCAGAAAAAATCTGCGCGAGCCTGGATTGTCCTCTGGGAAATATGAACATTACCCATTTTGCCGATGGTGAATTTGCGGTTTCATATGAGGAGTCAATTCGTGGCGCACATGTATTCCTGGTTCAATCCACTTTCCCTAACTCAGACAACTTAATGGAACTTCTCCTGATGATTGATGCTGCTAAACGTGCATCTGCAAAGAGCGTCGTAGCCGTAGTTCCCTATTTCGGATGGGCACGTCAGGATAGAAAAGACAAACCTCGTGTATCTATCGGCGCTAAGTTGGTGGCCGACCTGCTGTCTGTTGCAGGTATCGACCGACTGATTACGATGGACTTGCATGCAGATCAGATTCAGGGATTCTTCAATATCCCGGTAGATCACCTGTACGCATCAGCAGTATTCCTCCCTTACATCCAGTCATTGCAACTGGAAAATCTGGTTATTGCTACACCGGACGTAGGAGGTTCAAAACGCGCCAGCACTTTCTCCAAATACCTTGGTGTACCATTAGTACTCTGCAACAAATCACGTGAAAAAGCCAATGAAGTAGCATCCATGCAGATCATCGGTGACGTGAAAGGTAAAAACGTAGTCTTGATTGATGATATCGTAGACACTGCAGGAACAATAACCAAAGCAGCCAACATCATGTTGGAAGCCGGTGCCCAATCTGTACGAGCTATCGCCAGTCATTGCGTGATGTCTGATCCGGCTTCTTTCCGTGTACAAGAGTCTGCGCTGACTGAAATGGTATTTACCGACAGCATTCCTTATGCTAAGAAATGCCCGAAAGTGAAACAGTTGAGTATTGCCGACATGTTTGCTGAAACAATCAAACGAGTAATGAATAACGAATCTATCAGTTCACAATACATCATTTAATCGTTGATAGTTGAAGTTACAATTCAACAAGAAATAGTAAAATGGATAATGACCGCTTTTGGTTGTTATCCATTTTTTATATACATATTATAAAAAATGGACCACGCAGTGCGCAGTCCATTATCATTTATCACCTATTATTTATTGAAGTCTTCCAAATTTATAGGTTCCTTTTTTGATCACCTTTCCATCTTTATCTGTTTCTACAAAAGGACCATTCTTCTTTCCCTGTTTGAAAAAACCGTCGAAACGATTACCATCTTTGTCGATTTGTACGCCCTGACCGTCTTCCAATCCATCAACGAACCCACCTTTATATTGCATTCCAGCAACGGTTTTCAGAGTGCCTTGTCCATTGGGACGATTATCTTTCCAGTCACCGTCATAAACATCGCCATTACTCCATTTATAAACTCCCTTGCCGTCACGCTTATTGTTTTTCCAGCTTCCTTCGTACACAGCACCATTCGCCCAGGTAAAAGTACCTTTTCCGTCTTGCATGCCGTTCTTAAAATTACCTACATATTTATCGCCGTTAGCATGGTAATAAACTCCTGGACCGGTACGCTCACCTAAGAGATACGAACCTTCATAACGGTCGCCCGTGTGGAAGTAATAAGTACCTTTTCCATGTTGAATATCATCCGCCCAGTCACCGTCATATTTATCCCCATTGGTATATTCAAATACCCCTTTTCCGTGACGGACATCATCTTTCCAGTCTCCTTCATATTTACAGCCATCATCCCAGTTCATGGTACCTTTGCCATTCTTTTTATCATTTTTCCAATGACCGGTATATTTGGCACCGTTTGCCCAAGTATATGTACCTTCGCCTTCGCGCTTATCATTCACCCAATGCCCCACATACAAATCACCATTATGATAATACATGGTACCTTCACCATGTTGATAATCCTGATACCACATACCGTCATAACGGTTATTATTCATAAAATAATAGATACCTTTTCCGTGCTGCTGATCCTGGAACCACTGTCCTTCGTACTTTTCTCCATCGGGGAACATATAAATTCCATATCCTTCACGTTTCCCCTTCACATATTCACCTTCAAAGACATCACCGTTTTTAAAAACCGTTTTTCCTTTTCCGTTCGGTTTTCGTCCTTTCATTTCTCCCGTATAGACACTACCATCTTTAAAAGTATAGTTGCCAATCTTTATTTCAGTGGAGAATGTATCTTTAATTTTTCCGAAAAATCCGCCTTTTTTTCCTTCATTTTCTTGTGCCATCACTCCCTCTTGTGCAAGAAGAGCCAATAAAAGTGTAGTATATAGATATTTCCTCATTGGTTTTAGTCGTTACTCATTTTAGAATTACAATTTGGACAAAGATACAATTTCTATCCCAAACAGCCCACTTTCGGAAAGCAATTTATGACAACTTTTTACCTGCAATGACCTCTTTTAATGTCTCTTTGCACAAATAGCGTTGTGCCAAATCCTGTATTTCCGCAGGAGTAACCTCGTTTACAGCTAGCAGAGAACGTGAAAAATAGTCATCATCCAGACCGGAAGTAGCAATAAAGATCCATGCATCCGCAAGCGAGAAAGGAGATTCATAACTACGGCACATCTCTCCCAACATATAGTTACGTACGATAGTCAGTTCTTCCATTGACACCGGCTCCTGATGCAGACGGTCTATTTCATGATATACTTCCTGTATCAACGGTTCCACATATTCATTATCCGTTTCTGTCGAGATAGCCAGCAATCCGCTATCCGGATAAAACATGATTCCCGCTGAAATGCCATAAGTATACCCCTTTTCTTCACGGATATTAGACATCAGCCGGCTGCCGAAATAGCCTCCGAATAAAGTCATCAATACCCGGAGTTTCAGATAATCAGGATGGTTACGAGTGATGGTTGTATATCCCATCTTTACAGCACTCTGCATAGCATCCTCACGTTCTGTAAAAATCCTCTTTTCGGGAACGGCGGTAAAAGGAAAACTTAATTTCGATACCGGCTGTTGATGTTTACCAAAAGAAGTGCCGAATGTATCCGTCACCCGGCTGATAATATCCTCCGTCACCTTGCCGGACAAGAATATAGAGCAATTGCCCGAATGGTAATACCGTTCATAAAATTCACGAAGCACTTCCGGGGTGATGGCATGATAATCTTCCTCCACTACCATTTTACCACATGGATGCTGTTCGCCATAAAGCGACTTCAACAAGCTGCGATGTGCCAGGAAATCAACTTTGGAAGTATTGACCAGATATTGTTGGATATTGGTATCGAGGATAGTATGCAATTCTTTCTCCGGGAATAGCGGTTCTTTAATCATGGATTCTACTACCTCCAATGTTTTCGCCAAATATTTATTCAACGAATAGACAGTGATGTATGCATACTCCGAAGAGCTGGACAGTTCGAGCCACGAACCGTAGTAATCCAGTTTCTCGGCAATGGTGGCAGCCGTATATTTTGCCGTGCCTTCACGCAGCATCCGGTTCGTAAACAAGGCTTGCAGCTTCTGAGACTGCTGCCAACGGGCACCAGCGAAAAGCACATCTATGCGTACAACTTCCTGTTCACCCGCATTAATAACAGTCAACGGAATACCGTTTGGCAATGTCATTCGGACGGGAGGAAGTATACGGAAATTTTTCAGGGGTTGTATTTCAGGTTGTATTTTACGATCCATAAGATTAGATTCTATTCTTCAAAAACTCTTCTGCCCGTTCCAAGTCTTGCGGGGTATCGATTCCGATGGTTTCCACTTCACTAATGCCAACCTTTATTTTATATCCGTTCTCCAGCCAACGGAGCTGTTCCAAAGATTCAGCCAATTCCAGAGAAGACTGCGGAAGCATGGTTATCTCTTTCAGCACATCTGTACGATAGGCATACAGTCCGATATGTTTGTAGTAGGTATGTCCCTTCAGCCAGTCCTGTTTCTCGGCATTACGCTGATAAGGAATAATGGATCGGCTAAAATAAAGCGCGTTCCAGTTCTTATTGACTACCACTTTCGGTGAATTTACGTTTTCCAATACAGCAAATGGTTCATCTGCGGTAAAAGGTTTCACCAGCGTGGCAATCTGCGTGGTTACATCTTCGAAACAAGCCTTTACCGCATCCAATTGTGAAGGCTGAATAAAAGGTTCATCTCCTTGTATATTAACCACGACATCAAAATCACCCCCAATCTTTGTACAGGCTTCATAACAGCGGTCCGTACCACTTTTATGATGAATGGAAGTCATCACTACCTTTCCCCCGAACGCCTTGACAGCAGCTTCAATACGCTCATCGTCCGTGGCTACATAAGCGTCATCCAAAACGCCAGCCACTTGCTCGTACACACGTTGTATGACTGTTTTTCCACCCAACATAGCCAACGGTTTTGCAGGAAAACGGGTGGACGCATAACGGGCAGGTATAATTCCAAGAAATTTCATCTACTTAATGGATAATGAAGAATGGAAAACAGATAATGACTGTTGTATATATCCCCTTTGCCAATCTTCCGGTTTTAATATTTTGTTATCATATAAAAGCATGTCAATGTCCAGACAAACTTTCTCCTCTTTTTTATCTTCCGGACGACGCCCGGACCTCTGTTCTATATCTTTCAGCGTTTTCCTCACTACTTCTTCATCCTTATCGGAAAAGAACATGACCACTTGGTTGGAAAACAAGGCCGGATTTTTAAAAAACAAAGGTTCAGTTTCCAATTCAGGCGCAAAACATATAGAAGAGAACGATTCAGTCAGTTTCTGTCTGGCAAAAGTCAAATTCTCTTTCCTGTTGTAATTACTCCCTATGCAAACAATATACCTATGCATTAAAAATAAGTATTTAATACTTTATACTTAATACTTAGTTAAAAAGATCGTCCAATCCCCCCTCTTCTATCACCTCTCCGTCCGGAGTTTCCGAACCGGCACATGGATCAAATCCTTCAGGAAGTTTGAATTTCTCCTGCTGGTCATATCCCAAAGTCGGGTCATCATACACTTTCTTCATATACAGTGCCCAAATAGGCAAAGCAGCAGCAGCTCCCTGTCCATAGGTCATTTTACCGAAGTGGATGTCGCGTTCGTCACCTCCTACCCAACAACCGGATACTAGTGAAGGAGTGAATCCCATAAACCAAGCATCAGAATTATCATTGGTCGTACCTGTTTTTCCACCCATATCGGCGGTAATTCCATAACGGCGAACACGTCCTCCCGTTCCTTCATTAATAACGGCACGCAGCATAACCAACATTTTATATGCACTTGAAATACTTATCACTTCCTCCATTTGCGGTGCAAAGGTAGAAAGCACATTACCGTCACTATCTTCAATGCGTGTAACAAACAATGGAGCCACACGAATTCCTTTATTGGCAAAAGCCGTATATGCACTTACCATTTCACCGACAGAGATTTCACAAGGTCCCAGACAAAGCGAAACGACCGGGTCGATTGCTTTATTACGAACTCCGAAACTATGAATCAAACGTACGAGATTATACGGATTCAGTTTGCCCATCAGATAAGCGGAAATCCAGTTGTCGGAATTAGCCAGTCCCCACTTTAGAGTCACCATTTCCCCATAACGTTTATTGTTTGCATTACGAGGCGTCCAAGGAGTTCCATTCTCATCAATCAACGTTTGCTCTACGTGGCGTGTCTGATCGCAAGGAGAAAATCCATTTTCCATTGCCAATGTGTATAAATACGGTTTGATAGTAGAACCAACCTGACGGCGTCCCACCATTGCCATATCATACTGGAAATATACATAATTCGGTCCACCTACATAAGCTTTGACGTGTCCGCTTACCGGATCCATCGACATAAATCCCGTCCGTAGGAAAGATTTGTAGTAACGGATTGAATCCATCGGTGTCATAATTGTATCCTTATCTCCCTTCCAGGAAAAAACAGTCATTTCTTCCGGAGTATCAAACGCCTTACGGATCTGCTGTTCTGAAGCTCCCGCCTCTTTCATGAGACGATAACGCTCCGTCTGCTTCATGGCTTTCGTCAACAACTCTTCCACTCGTTTTTCCGGTAATGACCTTGCATATGGAGCATTTTTACTTCCCTCTTTTTCTTTAAAGAATACAGGTTGCAAATAATCACCTAAATGCTCTTTTACAGCATCTTCGGCATACTGCTGCATACGTGAATTGATCGTTGTATAAATTTTCAATCCATCTGTATAGATGTTATAATTCGTACCGTCCTTCTTTTTATTTTTCGCACACCAGCCATATAACGGATTAGTTTCCCAAGCAATGGAATCCTCGTAGAATTTCTGCATTTGCCAACCACGATAATCACTTTTCACAGGTTTCGGTGCTGTCATGACGCCACGGAGATATTCGCGGAAATAAGTAGCCAGTCCTTCTTTGTGGTCAACACGGTTATACCTCAGTTTCAACGGAAGAGCCTGCAAAGAGTCGCATTCTGCATCTGTGATATAACCGGCCTTACGCATCTGGTCAAGCACCACATTACGACGGCCACGGGAACGTTCATTGAACCGAACCGGATTGTAGAGTGACGGATTCTTGCACATCCCCACCAACGTAGCAGCCTCTTCGATCTTCAAATCCTTCGGTTCGCAGCCGAAGTATGTATGCGCAGCAGTTTTAATACCAACAGCATTATTCAGAAAATCAAATTTATTGAGATACATACTCAAGATTTCCTCTTTGGTATAGTAACGTTCAAGTTTCACAGCAATCACCCATTCAATCGGCTTTTGGAAAAGACGTTGAAGTGTATTTCTCGCCACATTTTCAGTAAACAGCTGTTTGGCAAGCTGTTGTGACAAAGTACTACCTCCGCCAGCATTTTTCTGAAACATCAAGCCACGTTTTACAAACGCACGAAACAGTGCTTTGGCATCAATTCCGGAATGTTCGACAAAACGAACGTCTTCCGTTGCAATAAGAGCATTGATAATACTGGGCGACAAATCCTTGTAAGCTGTATACACCCGGTTTTCCTTGCTGTAAGACCATGTGCCAAGCACTTTTTCATCTTCAGAGAAAATCTCCGTTGCAAATTTATAACTCGGATTTTCCAGCTCCTCAACAGGAGGCATATAGCCAATCCAGCCCTTTGAGATAGAGACAAAGATGACAACAATAGCCAACACAACGACTGCCAAAAATATCCAAAGAGCTTTTATTATTTTTCGAATCATGTTTTTTCTTGCTTAAAATGATGCATTAATTAAGGTGCAAAGGTAGATAAAATCCGCTATTCAGCCAACGAGTTTGATTAGATTTTCTATTTTGTTAAAATATAGAGTGACACTCATAACAAATAGCACGAAACCAAAAAGAAAGAACGTTTGTTTGGGAAAGTAGCGGAAAGGAAGTATCTTTGTCTACACTTATTCAAAGTATATTCATATAAAAGGCATAAATTATGGAATATGTATTATCAGACAGGAAGTTGTTACCTTATGGTATGATGAACTTCGAGGACATCCGTTTGGACAATTATTATTATGTGGATAAAACCTCTTTCATCCCCTTGATAGAACAGTCGGATCGTTTCTTCTTTTTTATCCGTCCGCGTCGATTCGGAAAAAGTCTGACTTTGAATATGCTTCAACATTATTATGATGTACGAGCCAAAGATAAGTTTGACGCTTTGTTTGGCGATCTTTATATCGGGAAGCACCCCACGAAAGACCGTAATAGCTATCTGGTAATAAAATTAAATTTTTCGGGAATCAGTGGAGACTTACACAGCTACCGCAAAGGTTTGGACGAACATTGCAGAATCGTATTTGACTATTTCTGCGATGTTTATGCCGACTATTTACCCGAAGGAATCAAAGAAAAAATGGACGAAAAAGACGGGGCGGTCAGCCAATTCGAATATCTGTTTACGGAATGCGCCCGTGTAAATCAAAAGATTTATCTCTTCATTGATGAATACGACCATTTCACCAATACAATACTCTCTGATGTCGACAGCCTGAACCGTTACACTGATGAGACACACAAAGAAGGTTATTTACGTGCCTTCTTCAATAAAATAAAATCCGGTACCGACTCCAGCATCAAACGTTGTTTCATCACAGGTGTCAGTCCCGTAACAATGGATGACTTGACCAGCGGCTTCAATATCGGCACTAATTACTCACTTTCACCAAGATTCAACGAAATGATGGGATTCACCGAAAGTGAGGTTCGCGAAATGCTGACATATTATTCTACGACATGCCATTTTAATCACACCGTTGATGAGTTGATAGAGCTTATGAAACCATGGTATGACAATTACTGTTTTGCGCAGGAATGCTATGGTAAAACTACGATGTACAATTCCAATATGGTGCTTTATTTCGTCAAGAATTATATCGAATACAGCGGTGAAGTACCGAAGGACATGGTAGAAGACAACATCCGTATTGACTACGAGAAATTGCGTATGCTCATCCGCAAAGATAAGGAGTTTGCCCACGATGCTTCCATCATACAAACCTTAATAAGCCAAGGATACATCACTGGAGAAGTGAAGAAAGGATTTCCAGCCGCCAGTATTATCGATCCAGACAACTTCATAAGCCTACTCTATTATTTTGGTATGCTTACTATTAGTGGTACACATGAAGGGAAGTGCAAACTCACCATTCCCAATCAGGTAGTCCGCGAACAACTTTACACCTATCTATTGAACACTTACAATGAAGCCAACTTAAGCTTCAGTAATTATGAAAAAAATGAATTATCCAGTTCACTCGCTTATCGAGGTACATGGAAAGCATATTTTGATTATATTGCCGATTGCCTGAAGAGTTATGCCTCCCAGCGTGACAAACAAAAGGGAGAATTTTTCGTGCATGGTTTCACATTAGCCATGACTGCACAAAACCGATTCTACCGTCCCATTTCGGAGGCAGACACACAAGAGGGATATGCCGACATCTTCCTATCTCCATTATTGGATATTTATCCCGACATGAAACACAGCTACATAATCGAGTTGAAATATGCCAAATACAAAGATTCAGAGAATCGTGTGGAAGAATTACGATTGGAAGGTATCGCTCAGACAAACCGTTATGCTGATACTGATACAGTGAAAAATGCAATTGGCACCACACAGTTGCATAAGATTGTAGTAGTGTATAAAGGAATGGAAATGAGAGTATGTGAAGAAGTATAATTCTCTAATTATATCCCAAACAAAAAACAGGCGGGATTTTTCCCGCCTGTTATTCATTCATAAATATACCTATTTATAAGATAATCAATTACAAGTTTGCTGCCTGCACACCGACCACTCCGGCAATTGCACCGGCAACAGCAATAATCACTTTCAAAATAATACTCCACGTTTTTTTCATAGACATTTTTCTTTTTTTATTAAACACTAAACAAACATCCTAACCATCAATCGTTAATTGACAATTCATTATGCGGCAGGATCCGGTGCTTCTCCGCTACCGCCACCTTCATTTCCTCCGCCTTCTTCTCCGCCATCATCCGGTTTTTCAGGATCATTAGGAGAAATAGTCATATTAAGCTTCTTCAGATATTCATCCAAGCTAATCAAATCCAACTTCTCATCTGCACGGGTGGCAGTCTTTGTAACGCGCAGCTCTTTATTCGCCTGAAAAAAGATACGAACGCTCTCTACACTTTTTGCATTGATATCCTTCGCCAGTTCGGCACCTTTCGAACGGGCAGTCAACATAAAGACGCCCAAACCTTCAATATTCACAGACTTACCTTCCAGCAGCTGTTCCTTCATCTTTTCCACAAAATTCTGGATCACACTCTTGATATCACCGACAGACAGCGAAGAACGATCCTGCATTTTCTGTGCAATATATTTCAGGTTGACAGACTGACCTAAAGTGATCAGATGCGGATAATATCTCTTGGGAGAATTGGGAACACGCGGATCTGTTGGGCGCGTAATGACTTTGTAAATTACACTCATACTACGTTTTTTTAAAGATTTAAATTCAAGTTATTTATTCACGTTTTGTTGATCAACAATGCAAAGGTGCCGCTTTTATTTCAGATAGAAAAGGAAAAAGCTCCTTAAGGAGCTCTTTATATTCATTCAAATTATTAACAACTTATTAATCAACAACATATTTTCGTTCCATCACATACAATGTAGTCTTTATGCGGAGCATCATATCTATTCGTCCACATTTTAATCAAGCTTATTCTTACCTCCTTATTGGGAATATCCAATGTATATAAGCCTAATTCCTTATCATAGCTTTTTATTGTGATATAGCCATTTTGATATAATAACGGAAGAATAGCTTCTCTTTTTCCTATCTCGGAAGGTGATCTTCATAAATTTTCCATTTCAATTCGATTTTTCACAACGCTACAAAAAAATATTCATCGCACCATTCACTGTTTTACAAAAAAAAATATCAACGATCTTCACAGACAGTTGATATTATAGAAATCACATCGGATTTACACCGACATGAGGGCGTTAATCAGGAATACACCGCTGTATATTTCCTGACCACAAAATGTAGGGTTCTTCATGTGTGTAGCATAAAGTTAGGGACCTACATATTCCATCTCACTTTTGTGTAAAGTATTATAAACCACTCTATAACATTATTAATTTTAAAATATCTTGTTTATCAATAGATTTATTCTTCCTTACCAGATTGTTCTCCATATCCATAACCATAGCCGTATCGTTTACCATAACCATAATACTTGCCATATTTACCATAACCGTAATAATAACCGTACTTTCTTTTCTTCAAATCCAAACCATTTATTACTGTACACAAGTTAGGTAACTTATTTCCATCAATAAGTTCATTAATCAAAGTATACTCATTCTTACGAGTATAATCCGCACGACATACATAAACAGATAAATCAGCCACACGTCCTATTAATAAGGTATCAGTTACCATACCGACAGGAGCGGTATCGAGAATCACATATTCAAAATTCTTTTTAAGAGTCTCAATCGCTTTATCCAATCCATCACGTGCTAACAATTCTGTCGGGTTAGGAGGAACTGTTCCACCAGGAAGAATATAGAGATTCTTACTGACATCAGAGAGCTGTACCAAATCCATCAAATTCTTTTCCGGATTAGCCAAATATTGAGTTATACCTTGTTCTCTTTTTGATATATTGAATACCTTATTCAAACCTGGCTTGCGGATATCAAGACCAACTATTACTACCTTCTTCCCTAATAAAGAAAGACTGATAGCAAGATTACCAGAGATAAAGGATTTACCTTCACCACTGACTGTGGAAGTAACTAAAATCACCTTCTTGTCATTTCCAAGCATAAACTGAAGATTCGTTCGGACATTGCGGAAAGTTTCACTCATCAGGTTGTTTTGATTCTCAAATACAGCAATAGCTCCCTGCTTTTCATCTGTCAACGGGATATCACCGACAATAGGTGCACTAGTAAGTTTTTCTACATCTGCACGACCTTCAATCTTGAATTTGGTTAATTCAAGCAAATATATAACCCCTACCGGAATTCCGACTCCTAGTATCAAAGCGATTAAATAAGTAATTTTACTTCTAGGAGACACAGGAGCATCATCTGCTATAGCTTCATCTATAATCTTCGCATTATTGGCTGTGGCAGCCAGAGTTATAGCATTCTCTTCACGTTTCTGAAGCAACATCAGATAAAGTCCAGCCTTTATCTCTTGCTGACGTGCAATACTTACAAACTCACGTTCTTGCCCAGGTGCCTCACTAATGCGACGGGAATAACGGCTCGCTTCACGATCCAGATCCGCCTTTGTGATAAACAATCCACGCAACACTCTATCTAAAGATACTTGTACATTCTCTTTCATTGCACTAATGCTGGTATCCAAGTTTATGATGGTAGGATTATTCTCTGTTGATGTACGCAGCAAACGTTTTCTCTCAACAAGCACATCATTATAACGGTTAATAGCAGCTGCAAGATTCACATCTTGCAATCCTATATTACTAGGCAGTACTTCATAACCTTCATTTTGCATATATTTCTGCAAATCCTGCAGCAAATTAATCTGGGTTTGATTCTCCACACGTTTCTTTTCATATTCAGCACTACCGGTCAAAGCAATCTGTGCATCACTGGTTAAATCCGTAATACCCGCCCCACGTTTAAAGCTTTCCAGATCTTTTTCTGTACTGCCCAGTTCTTTGGAGATAATACTAATACGTTCATTGATAAATTCTGCTGTTTTCTGTGCAACTTCATTCTTATCATTATTCGTATTGATATTATACATCTCCAATAGCTTATTAATAAAATCCTTGCCGCGCTGTACATTTGAGTTTTTCAATGATATGACAGCTACAGAAGTGGTTTTGGAAGTAGGTTCTATAGTCATATTCTTGCAACACCATTTCGCTACAGTCAAAGGCTTATTAATTGTAGCTGTAATATTACGTGTAGTCTTTTCCAAATCTGTAGTTTCTTCCAATGTTCTTTTAGAAGATAATACCGAGTCCGGCGTCAGGAAAAAAGCCAATGTCCCTTTGTCGGTAGGAAAAACCGCCGGCAATTTTTCAAAATGTTTCTGATATTCATCATCGTCAATCTTCACAGTCACATCCATACTTCCCTGTGGTTGCAATGCCATCTTCACTATCATCGGCTCCTCCAACAAATCAGCCTCCTGCGGAGTCAGACTCACTTGTACAGGTGAAGTCTTATACATGTTCCTGGAAGGGAATTCATCCTCATCTGTATAAGAAATATAAAGACCCAAATCTTCAACCACCTCTTTGACAATAGTCTTTGAACGGAGAACTTCAATCTCGTTATCAATATTCTGCGAAGAAGAGATCATACCATCCAATCCCAGACTCTCCAACCCGGAAAGCATTCCTGCACTCCCCCCTTTCTTATCATCTTTTATTAAAACCGTAGCGGAAATATTATATACGGGAGTGGATATATGCAAATAGACCCATGCCGCAATCAAACACGCCACAACCGCCCCCACAAACCAAGGCCAGTGGATCAAATATTTAAACAATAGTTCCTTGACGTCTATATTTTCTTCCTTAGATTCTTGTGCTTCATTAAAATCTGTTTCTTTCATTGCAAATCATTATTTTAAAATATTTACTAATAAGCTGACAATGGATACCAGGATAGAGGTTGCAGAGAACCAGAGACTGGTACTGTTACCTACATCTGAATTTCGAGCTTTTGCTTTATTAGGAGTTACGTAGATAATATCATTCTGTTGTAACCAATAGTAAGGCGAAAGAATGGTTTCGGCCTTGTTCAAATCCAAGGTCACAATTTGCTGTTTGCCGTTTGCGTCCTCACGGATCAACTTCACATTATCACGAAGACCGTATACCGTCATATCACCAGCCATAGCCAATGCCTCCAACAAATTTACCTTCTCATTGGAAATAGTAAAAGTTCCGGGACGGGTAACTTCGCCGATAACCGATATTTTATAATTTACCATACGCACCGTTACAATGGGAGTCTCCTTCATGTAAGGTTTTAGTTTATCTATGATCAACTGTTCCGCTTCCCTTTTCGTTAAACCTCCTAACTTCAATTCTCCTAACACCGGAAAATTTATGTTTCCTTCATTATCTACCAAATAAGGTTGTAATACAGGTTGGGTAGTCACATAAGACGAAGTACTCACCGCTATTCCGGCATTGCTGGCAACTGTCAGATTAAAAGGTATCGCAAGTTCAGGATTAGTACACGATACCACAATAGTCAACAAATCCTTGGGCATGATCTTGGCATCATACAATTTTTCCTGTTGTTCTACTTCGTTCACAACTTCCACATTCTGGAAATAGGGAACCTTTTTATAAGACTGACAGGCAGCCAATAGGAATGGCAACAATAATAGCCACAAATTTCTCTTGTTTAGTCTTCTCATCATAATTCTTAAATTCATAATTAAACGCCCTTTAATTCCTAAGTTTTATTTTTTAATATGCTTCTTTTTCTCCGTGTATGGCATTATACACCGTCTTATACATAATATATAAGTCCAATAAAAAAGTCCAATGCTCTATATACCAGATATCACGTTGCACACGTCCCTCCATCTGCCAGAGCTCTTTCGTCTCACCACGAAAGCCCGTCACCTGAGCCCAACCAGTTATTCCAGGTTTAACAAAGTGACGAACCATAAACTTGTTTATCAGATTAGAATATTCCTCCGTATGCTTTAACATGTGAGGACGGGGACCTACAATCGACATATCACCCTTCAGTACATTTATAAATTGAGGTAATTCGTCCACACTCGTCTTTCTCATAATCTCTCCGATACGTGTTTTACGAGGATCGTTTTCCGTAGCCTGAAGGGTATCACACTGCGCATTAACCTTCATCGAACGAAACTTGTAACACCAAAATTCACGACCATCCTCACCACTGCGTTTCTGTTTGAAAAAGACAGGACCGGGAGAACTTAATTTAATTGCAATTCCGAAGAATATATAGACGAACGGAAAGACAGTAATAAGAAATAACCCCGAACAGACAATATCAAAAGCACGCTTAATAATACGGTTTTCTAACGACTCCAATGGTTCACAACGAATGGAAAGCACAGGAACATTACCCAATAACTCAAAATGCATCCTACGCTTCAAATAGTTACGAACATTAGGAACACTAAAAAAACGGACCAAATGGTTTTCACAGTAATTAATGATAGGGACAATCTCTGCACTTCGCGCAGAAGGAAGGCTACAATAAAGCTGATTGATCTCTCCCGCATGTTTTTCTAAAAAAACACTTACTTCATTTGGTTGTCCCAAATATGGAACATCCTGCGGATACCGGTCTGAAGGAAAATCCTCGAAATACCCCAGTACACGATAACCGGACGTAGGATCATCCGTCATCGCATGATAAAGTTCCTGCATATTCTCATGGCTCCCAACTAATACTACCTTGCGAACATTTCCTCCCTTTTTTCGATAAAGCTCCAGAAAGTGACGGGAAATTAGACGATAGCTGACGATAACAATTATTAAAGCGACATAAAACAGTCCGAAATATCGGGAATGAGAAAAATGGAAATGAAAAACAAGCAGCGTACAAACCGAAAAAAAAACAAAAGGAACCATGTTACGTAAAACACGAATCATGATCTGTTCGGGACGCACCACAGAACGATGAAGAATAACACCTGAATGCATGTTACAAAGTAAATAGCACAGAGTGATAAGAATCATTCCTTGAAAGATAGAACCGCAATGAATACACCAAAAGCGGGTACCCAGTAACAAATTAAATCCCCATAAAAGCAGATTCAGCAAAATAAGGTCTCCTAAGAGAACCAAAGATTTTAGGACTTTGTTGAAACGTTGGACTTCTTGCATAAATGTTTCCTATGATTGATTAATGATGATCCACAAGCGTTCCATTTTTCTCTTTCAAGATATTCCATAAGAACAACATATTTCCTATGATATACCTACGCCACATCCTTTTCGGTTCTTTCAATAAACGATATGCCCATTCCAAGGAATGATCTTGCCAGCACTGTGGAGCACGCTTCACTGTTCCTGCAAAAAAATCAAACACAGCACCAATTGTACCTATATGACAATGAACATTTAATTCATTCAAATGTACATATGCCCATTTTTCTTGTTTAGGCGCAGTCATACCAATCCAAAGCAAATCGGGGCTCACTGCATTAATAGCCTCTATAATCTTTCGATTATCCTCGTCTGAAAATTCAGGCTTATAGGGTGGTGAATATGTTTCCACGACAATATTAGGATAATCCATAGCTGTGCGCTGCCTCACAAGTTCCAATGTAGATTCGCTGCTTCCCATAAAAAAGCATTTACCACCCTTCTCATTCAGTTTACGCATCTCAATTTCAAAGAAATCCCATCCTGCAATACGTTCCATAGGCTGACTTCTCGCCTTAATCCATTGACAAGCCTTCACTATGCTTGCCCCATCAGGGATCAAAACATCGCCATTCGTCAATGCTTCTGCAAATAAAACATCTTTCTTTGCTGTGTTGAAAGAATGTGCATTAATGGTGTTTATAAGCAATTTGCCATCAGGTAGTGAAGCCAATTCAGCTTTACTACCTATAATTGATAATGTTTTTAATTCAAACATAATCTTATTGAATAGTTAGATATTATCTATCAGAGCATATTTATTTCTTCCCCCTATCCAAGCAGACATTGGATAAATGGTGTTAGTAAAAGAACTGTTAGAAGCTATTAGATTAGTTTTTTTAAAATATCTCTCATTCTAATTTCAAATCGGTATAGCGTAAATTCTTCGTCAAATTTTTTATTTCCTTTCTTTCCCATAGCCGCCGTTTCCTTTGGATGGTTAATCATCCACTCCAAACATTCTGCTAAATCTTTTGATGATTGTCTATTTACCAACCAACCAGTTTTTCCATTCTCTATAATATCAGAAATTCCACCCTCTTTTGTTGAAACACAAGGTAGCCCATACTGCATAGCTTCAAGTAGCACCAAAGGGAAACATTCATTGAATGTGGGAAAGACAAAGATGTCTGCACTTCGAAAAAAAACATCTTTATCAACACCATACTTTTTTCCATTGTACATAACCAACCGATTTAGCCCACGCTTTTCAATTTCGGCATTCAAACGAGCAATATCTATTTCAGCCGTTTCACCGCCTATTAAATCACAAGCAAACAAATATCCTTTCTCTTTTAGAATCTGTAAAGCATTAAGTAACACCAAAACCCCTTTACTCACCAACAAATTAGAAAGAAACAATAAGTGTGGAACTTCATTATGTCGTTCTGCAATAGGTTCTCCTGTCAATATCTCAGGAATGCCATTCGGACAAATATACACATCCTCACGTTTGACATATTTTTGTACATCCTGATATAAAGTTTCTGCTAACAGAATGACTTTCAACCCACAAAAGAATTTCCTATAAAGCCAATTATCTAGTTTTCTGTCTTGTTGTGTTACTACACCTTTATTATGATAATGTGCCACAACTTTGCAACCCATTATTTTTAACAATTGTACCACAACAAAGTCTTTATAAAAAGCCTTTCCACAAGCATTCGGCGTGACGTATATCAACTCTGGTTTTATTTTTGTTACCTCCTTGATAATTCCACTAAGTAACTTTATAAACTTCCACAGTTTCTTTATCCCACCTTTACCAATATCTTGCAGATTCTTTGCCGTAGTAAGATTAATGTAACGGCAATCAAACTCCTCATTTATAAGTTCACTGTCATAAATATACTTCCCCACCATTGCTGCACCGTGAACTGGTGGTGGAAGATGGAGAATGAAAAGAATTTTAGTTGTCATATATTCCTATTCATTATGATAGGTACTCACCACGTGGCTATAATACCTCTACCGGTATCATAGCCCATTTTGAGTCATATTTCTGATTAATAATTTAAGTTATTTTGTAATATTCATCAGCAGAAGTTCTATACAGCAAGTCCCTACATGAAATATACAATTTTATTACCGAATTGATTTACAGTCTATTTCAAACTGGGATACTAATGCTTTATAACTATATTTATTTCGCATTCTTACCGTATCTTTCTTATAAGCGTCATAATTCACAATAATCTTTTGAATAGCATTAAATATTTCATCCTTTCCCCCAGATTCTACATATTCACCATTTTGCTCAATAATATGAGAAGTATTGGATGTGTGCCTAACAACTAAAGGAATCGCCGCACCAACTGCATCTTCTATTAATGTAGTATGATGAATAGGCCAACAAGCAATATCTGACAACTTTAACAATTCTAACGTTTGTATTCTGTCACACCAACCATATATGTAAACACCAGAAGTACATTTGGCTAATTCCTCCGTTTCACGATCTGTAAATCGACCAAATAATACCAAAATCACATTTGATTTTAATTCTTTTAGTGATTTATACGACTCAATTAATGAAATAGTACCTTTATCAATACCCATTTTTCCTCCACTTACAAGAATAAAAGCATCAATAGGAATATTATATTTTTCTCTTAATTTCTCCTTGTCTGAATCTATAATATCTATGGAATTAGTATCACAACCAATTGGCATAAGATCAATCTTTGATGGACATGCCCCATATACTTCTTTAAAATAGTCACATCTTCCTGGAGTTACACCATAGAATTTTGTCACCTTTGATTGTACTAGTTTTGTACACAGCCTCATAAGACCTCCAATAACAAAAAAATTCCATAGTTTTTTGGGAGATTCATTTATCTTATCAGAATGATTGTCTATAAAAAAGTTTGTTGATGGATGCAATAATACATAATACCAGCATAGTAACATTGACGAACTATTTACACCGTGATGAAAAATTGCATCTGGTTTTTCTTTTTTTAGAATATCATTTAAGCCACTACAGAAGAATGTATAATTAGCTGTAGTTATGTTAGTTAGTATACGATAAACATGAACATTACCATAATAATAATCATAACCTTTTTCTTGAATTTTTCGTATTTCAGTTTCTTTAAGAAAGTTCGGAAAATGATTTTTAGAAGTAACAACCACAACATCATGCCCCGCTTGAGTCATATAATCAGGAAGTAAATTGTCTTGATATCCCCAACCATCTATATAAGCAACCATACATATATGAACTACTTTCATTTTATTTATTATTGATTATTAGTGAACCGCAGATAACAGTATCAGACTACAATGCATTTGCATTCACTTACCTATCTACTTCCATTTTTATATTTACAGACGTCCGTCTACAATTTCACGAGGCAACACCCCCTTAACATCATAAACAACACCACCATCTTTAACAAGCCCCTTTATATCCAACTTAAGGAACTGCTTGTGTGCAACACCAAGTATAACAGCATCAAACTTCTCTGTAGGTAACTCGCTAACAATATCAATACCATACTCATTCTTTACAGCTGTAGCATGTGCCCATGGATCATAAATAGTTATATTATTTGAATACTCTTCAAAAGTGTTATAGATGTCCACAATCTTAGTGTTGCGGATGTCAGGACAATTCTCTTTAAAGGTAATACCGAGAATCAGAATTTTAGCATCCTTAACCATTACTCCCTTCTTGTTCATGTACTTAATGGTCTGGTTAGCTACATATGCCCCCATTCCATCATTCAAACGACGAGAAGCTGACATTATGCGAGGAAGTACGCCATACACTTGTGCCTTCTGGATAAGATAGTAGGGGTCAACAGAGATACAATGCCCCCCCACAAGACCTGGCTTCAGCTTAATGAAATTCCATTTAGTAGCGGCAGCATCAATAACGTCCTGTGTGTCAATACCCATAGCATTGAAAATCTTTGCCAACTCGTTCATGAAAGCAATATTCACATCACGCTGACTATTCTCGATGATTTTTGACGCCTCTGCTATTTTAATAGAAGGAGCTTTGTGAGTACCATTTACGAGAACAGAATTATAAACGCCATCCACTATGTTAGCAATCTCTGGAGTAGAACCAGAAGTAACTTTTTTAATTTTCTCTACTGTATGCTCTTTATCACCGGGATTAATACGTTCAGGAGAATAACCTGCAAAGAAATCAACATTAAACTTTAGCCCACTGACCTGTTCTACAACTGGCAAACATTCTTCTTCTGTTACACCCGGATAAACAGTTGATTCATAAACAACAATATCCCCCTTAGAAATAACCTTACCAATTGTTTCAGATGCCCTCCAAAGAGGCTTTAAATCCGGATGATTGTCAGCATCAACAGGAGTAGGAACAGCCACTACATAGAAATTACATTCACGGATGTCCTCAATGTTGGCAGTACACTTAAAACTATGATTATTGATTGCGTCTTGAAGAAGTTCATCTGATACCTCAAAAGTTGCATCATGACCAGCCATAAGAGCCTCACAACGCTTTGCGTTCATATCGAAACCAACAGTTTTGTATTTGGTAGAAAACAAACGGGCAAGTGGAAGACCTACATAGCCCAAGCCGATGACGGCAATTTTTATTTCGCTCATTGCTTTAATAAATTAAACAGTTTTTTATATATATAGAATGCGTGCAGTATAAAAAGGACTTTATTTTTTTCGGTATTGTAAGCAATAAAGTATACGATAAGCTCTAAAAACATTACCTAACATAATATAAGATAAACAAGCAAAGCACTTATCTTTCAAATTCTTGGAATAAAAAAAGTATCTTATCAATTTCCAATTACAATTTACATAGCATTTAAGTTTGTATTCTACATCTCTATCATCGCACATCTTTTGAATAAAAAACATTCCATATGCGGTAGTTGTAATACAACGCGTCCATTTGTATTTATATCTACCTAGAGAATCTCCATAATCCAACAGTTTGCGCACAACAAAAATCAAGTCTGTAATTCTCTTGGGGCTAACCACATGAGTAATGGAGCCATCGCGCATAAGATGATGATAAACTGGGTTACAATAATATCCAACTCTTTCACAATGAAATAATGCAATAGGAGTGAACAAAGAATCCTCATGTGTGATGCCTTCCGTGAAATAGAGATTATTGTCTGTAATTACTGAACGTTTATAGATAAAATATGGTGCGCATGGTTCATATTGAGACCCAATCACATCTTTACCCGTTGTACCTTTTATCATATCATTAATCGTTTCCTGCCTTCCGTTATCTTCATAATTACAAAAATGCGACTTAAAACAAAATACATCAGTCTTACCGTCAAGAAGATCCAAAATCTCAGATATACAATTAGTCTCGGCCCAATCATCAGAATCGAAAACCCAAAAATAAAGCCCCTTGGCTGCTCGGATACCACGATTACGAGCTGCAGAAAGACCTGCATTTTTTTGATGAATAATCCTGATTCTTGAGTCTGAAAAACTTTGTTCAACAATCTCAATACTTCTGTCCTTGGTTCCGTCGTTTATGATAATTAGTTCATAATCATTTCTATTTGGAATCAGCAAAGAAGATACGCATTTCTTAACATATTTCTCAACCTGGTAAACAGGTATAATTATTGACAGTTTCATCTTACTAATCTTAGTTTATCACTTTCCACATTCAAACAAATTCACAGATACTGACCTATATTTGTCCTTTGTAATATTTGTGCCCATGAAATTTTGCTATTATATTAATAATCGTATCTTTTAGGTAAAGAGGTAATGGCATTCGGCATATTTTAAAAATCAGTTGATCCGTTGTTCCTAAGCCTTGAATATCCAAAACCATATGTGTTATTTCCTTCAATAAACAATAGCGTATAGTTCGAGACAAATAATATTTTCGATAAAACGCATAACGTACAATCGTTGCTTTGTATTTAAAGAATTCATTTTTTGCCCATATAGCATATTCATTATATGGATGTAACCTTACCACCTCACAACGTAAATTATAAAGAATATCGTTGCAAATAGCCAATTCTTCATACGGTCTTAATTTAGTCATTAATGACCCTACTGTTTCCACATAATGATAATAAGCCACATTACGCCATGTAATGGAATTGGCATGACACAAAACTTGAAGAGTAAAAACTGCATCTTCACGAAGAGATATATTTTCAGGATAGCAAATATTATTTTCTTTGATAATACTCGACCTAAACATTTTATTCCAGCACCATCCCAATAAATCTTTTTTTTCCAAATAGTATAAGTTTTCGACAAACACATGCGTAGGATTATGATCAAACAGTATGGGTTTCGATCCTTGCAGTGAGTCTTTCATAAGCCCTTGAAAAACTATATCCGCCATACTTCCATCAAAAAAAGCCGAAATAAATTGAGAAGACACCCAATCATCACTGTCAACGAATAAAATCCAATCTCCCAACGCTACTTTAAGTCCCGCGTTTCTCGCTGCACTTACACCATGATTCTTTTGATGAAGAACCTTAAATCTTCTATCTGAATGAGCATATTCATCACATATATTTCCAGAAATATCAGAACTACCATCATCAACAAGAATACATTCAAAATCGCTATAATCCTGATGTTTAATGCTATCCAAACAACGACGAAGCTTAGACTCTACATTATATACAGGTACTATGATTGATACTTTAGGCATTTATTAAAAGCATATTTTTTATTCTAACAATAAGCATTTCTATTTTCCATCTACACCTCAGATATTTCAAATCTGAAAGTTTCATTTTCTGCAACAAATCAGATAGAATACGATATTCGCCCTTTGAAAGATTTGAACGATGCTCCCAAAGAGAATAAACCAAAAAACCATAAATAAGTCCTTTACAAACCCCATACATTCTTTCATTCTTTTCGAAGGAAGCCACAATTTGTATATGTTCAAAAGTGATACGAATTCTTTCATGAGGATTCGTATAAAAAACGCTCATTGCTGAACTTTTTCGAATAAAATAATTATAATGACCAATATTACACATTGCATAGGTATGAATATTGTGCAAAATAGACGTAAAGAAAAGAAAGTCCTCTGATATTGATATCCCTGGAATAAAACGATGATTGCCTATAACCTTTTTTGCTATAATCTTATCCCAAAGGGCCCTATTGGGCTTATTGACCCATAAAAATGCTATTTTATCCCATTTATCATACAAATGATTATGCACAGATACTTTAACCTCTCTTCCAGCAAATCCAATGCATTTATAAGACTTCTGAATGACATCAACACTATTGAGTTTAGATGGAATTGTTAGAAAATCGCTAGAAATACTATCATCAGAATCAATGAAGGCAACAAATTGACCTTGTGCCATCTCCAAAGCAATGTTCCTTGCAATACTTACTCCTTCATTTTTTTTGTGTATTATACGAAATCTTGAATCATTTTGGGCATAAATATCGCATATTTCGGGTGAGTTATCTGTACTTCCATCATCTACAACTATGACCTCAAAATCTTGATTTTCCTGATTAAGAATGCTATCAAAACAATCTCGTAGAAATTTTCCCGCATTATACACAGGTATAATAACAGAAATGAATGGATATTTTTTATCCATATGTCTCATTATTTAAAGCAATCAGCCAAATAATCCATTGCGCAAGCTCGCATATCTTCTATTCTCTTGTTTACAGGAGCGAAATCGATAGGCCTTAATATTTCATCATTAGCTTTCAAGTCATCAATCATCTGATATCTGTCAGGCAATCCCATTTGCTCCAAAATGGCTGTAGCTCTATCATCGTCAGGATTATGCATACCAATCCAATTATAAGACCAAAATGGTCTATTAAAAAGAGATGAAAACAGAGTGCCATGGAATGACTGCGTTAATACGAGAGAAGCATTTTTCATTAGTCCTAAGAATGCCAAAGGACCGGTGTATTTGTACCTCTTGATCCCATATTTATCCAGATGATGGATAGCATGTGATTTCAAATCAATGGTATAAACGGGCATACCTGTTTCTTCTGATATTTTATGAATGATACGATTCGTTTCAAACCTATCGTAATAGAAAGCATAGTTGAAGATAAACTTTCCACCAATTTCTGGAATGGGCAAAGCTTTACACCATTCTTCTGGTGACAAAAGAAGAGTCGGATCTGCAATGATTTTCACTTCACGACCAGACAATTCCTCTAACCACATTTTCCCATGCGGCTCACGAACTGACAAATGTTCAAATTCACTCAAGAGTTGCTTATAAACATTGAGGTCATCAGCTTTCTTTAAAATGTTTGTGCCACCAAGACTTGGAGAATAAGCCACCTTACGTACATCATGGGTGAAATTCAAATAAAACTCTTTACCAGCATCTGCACAGCACACGTTCCACACTTGGTCTCCACCAGCAATAATCATATCATACTTTGATGCTATCTCTGACAATTCTTTTCCTGTCCGATAGTCACCTTGTGACAAGACCAAATGCTTATTTGAAAAATCCTCATATTCTCGGAAAGACTCCTTGAATGTTCTTAGATGAAACAATGTATTGAAATTTCGTTTAATGGAAGCTCGATTGATACGATGGTCAAAAAAGCCATACATATTCCGAGAAACATTATTTGCATAGTTAATGAGTTCACATTCATGATGGAACTTGTTTGCGATTACGTATTGCAACGCAAATGCCTGAAGCATTGACCCACAATTATGGGAAGCTTGAAAAGTTAATATTCCTATTTTCATTTGTAATATATTTTCTGTTTGTAAATAAAGCAGAATAAGTCAAATAAATCATAACCCAAGGTGCGATGCCAATAAAACTTTCAGAACTAAGACCTATAATAATGATATCAAGAATGAGCACAAAACGATTCATTTTGCTAATACATGAAAATGATTTATACATATCACTGTATTGAAACAATATCAATGGCAAAGCTATTACCAGCCCTCGACTTAACATCAATGATACAGGAGTGCTTTCCACATATAAAAAATCATTTACTTTAAAAATACTTTCAAAATTTCCCACACCAAACAACCATTCTTTAACATCCATATTAAATACATAGTTATAAAGATAAAATCTGGTCATAGCACTTCCATCGTTAAAATTGCGTGTATCTTGACTAAAAAGCTTTCCTCCTAAATCGCTAGTGGAAATATATCCAAATAAATAAACCGCAGCTATACAAATGCCCAATATGAAAACAATATTTTGATGTTTCAAAAAAGTAAAGACTTTCTTAGTGTTTAAGACAACCATCAATAATAAACATATCAATGTAGAAATTATAGCCGCTCGACCATTAAAAGTAAATAACACGACAAATCCAATGACTATAGACAGAATTTTATATAGACTACGAATAGGACTAACAAGCAACAATAACATAATTACACTAACTATTGAGGCATTATGAAGTGGATGCCCCCATATACCAGATGAACGAAATCTACCATACTCCTCAAAACGGTAAAATAAATTATTCTGCATAATATACTCATAAATACACAAAACAGCTTCAAAAGCCAATACTAAAAAAACAAGTACAGAAACTATTTTATATCTAGGGAGAACCTTATTGCAAAATTGTGGGATTAACATATAACACAATAATGTCAAGCTTGAACTTCCTGAATCTCTTTGCCAGACAACTGTCATCAACAAAAAAGAAACTGCCGTGAGTATTACCCATTTTCTATCAAAAGAGTAAGAATATTGCTTTCCATAAACAATAAAGAATAGGGCAATTGGCAATATATTTAAATAGTGATTATAATACACAGGAGGAACTTCGCTGCTAAATAAATAGCAGTTTCCATATATCATTACAATCAAACATAAATAAATTAATACTATTTTCATAAAATATGTAGAGCACTAATAATTATCTTACTCCAATTACTCAACATTGGGAAATGCCGTCTTAAACAATGCCCAATAATATATATACTAATTGTTTATACATGGATATGGTGACCCATTCGCATTGTTCATCTCTGATGATAGTTCTTTATTCATAAATGAATCTTATGAGCAAGTGAAATAAGTTTGGAAATAATAAGTGCCCTTTCTGATTTCTCTAAACCTAATAAATAAATTACGATTGACGTAGAGAACAAACATAAAATCCCAGTAACAACTAAGGATTTCACATTATGTTCCATATGTATATATAGGAAATATGGTAATATTGGCGATATAATAGCAACTAATATTACTGGAGCTAGAACCTTCCTAACATATAATCCCAATGAAAGCTGCGTTCGTCGTTTCGCAAATAAAAGTTTAAAAAATAGGGCACAAGCTGTCATTGTCAATTGACAAATAAACACAAGACTCGGATTCAAATCTACTTTAAGAGCTAAATAGCTAACCGGTAAAACCATAAGCATGAGCAAACCATTTGTCATTTGATATGATCGTATCTTCCCTGAAGCATTCACTGCATTATTTAACGGATTTGACAAACTATCAATCATAGAAACAATCAATATGATTTTCAAAAAATTCGCAGCATAAGCAGGCGGCGTCTTTAGCCACAATACTAAAGTTTGGTCTGTCATAACCAAAAAAGGTAATGATAGCAGAAAAACCATAAAAAAAGAGAACTTTGCACCTTTACAGATCAACGAATGCATATATGCCAAATCATTAGAAGCATAACTCTTTGTAATTTGTGGATTAATAGCAGTTTGGAAATTGTTGGCAAACTGTTGAACGGCTCCCTGTACTTGTATTGCTATTCCACGAGCTGCATTTACAGCAGGACCAAAAAACACGTTCAACAGCATATTCAATCCTTGAGTAACACCCATCAATGCTAAATTACCTATTAAACTCCAACTAGCAAACATTCCCATTTCTTTTATTTTGTTAGTATTCCAAACCCAATGAAAATGTGTCTCTTCAAAATGTCTATTACTATATGACGAATATACAAAACGAATAATCAGACTGACTACCAAAAGAAGAATTGCATAAATTTTTAATTTGTCAAAAGGAGATATGTAAAGAAAATATACAATAATCAATTTTAAAGCCGCTTCCAGCAAACTTATATATGCAAAAACTCCCATTTTTTCGTGAGCAATAATAGCTGCATTATATGGAACGCTAATAATATTCACGAACATAACCAAAATGGAACATTGAAACACCCACATGGCAGCATCTCTGCGTTCTATTGGAATCACCATCTTTTCATATAAAAACCATAAGCCTATAGTTTCGGAAAGAATAACAATAATAAAAGCGATTATCAAATGTATTATCAACGATGTAGAAAATGTTATATTCAAAACTTTTTCGTCATCACTCGACATATCAAAACTAAAAAAACGTTGTGTTGCTCCAGCCATTGCATTATTCAAAAATGCGAACATAGCTACCACACCACCAACGACATTATAAATACCATAATCTTCTATTCCTAAACTCTGTAATATTATTCTACTCGTAAAAAGACTTATTGCCAATAAGAAGATCATACGGAAGTAAAGCAATATTGTATTCTTTGCTATTCGCTTATTATCAAAAGCTTGAGACATATAATAATAGTTCAATAGTAAGAATCAATAGTGGTCAATGCCCAATTTAGAACATCCCCTTCTGTAAGATATCTTACGAAAAATTGTTATTAAATTCACTTTTTTACTATTGACATACTGCAAGAACTACATTTTATGTTTCCATAGTCTCAAGTTCCTAGCGTCGTGTGCCCTACTTATCATCAAAATCCCATCTTGTTATAATTGCTCTCAAAATGGAAGAACTGGCTCCACATACCCAACCGGCATATCCGCACAAGCACACCCCAGCATATTCAACCGGACAGCAATCTTGCTTCTGCCATCTACTGTAACAAGTTCTCCTACAAGTCCTGTCAAAGGCCCTTTGACAACACGTACTCTTTCACCACGTGCCAAAGGAGCACTATTCATACAGATTGCCTCTTCGGAATAGTCGAGCATAAAACGGAAACGGGCCATTTGTTCATCAGGAATGATAGTCGGACTGCTCTCACCGCGCATTACCATATACCGACTAACTGTAGAAAAGGAAAGAACCTCTTTACGTTCTTTGGGGTCAGCGTGTACAAAAACCATCATAGGAAGCAATACGGATTCAACCACTTTTCGGCGGTCGCTCCATTGATGTACTTCTTGCTGGACTGGTACAAAATTTTCAATCCCCATTTTATCTAAACGCTCGGCTACTTTCTTTTCATGATGCATACGGACCAGAGCGACATACCAGCGTTTAGAGTGTGCTACGCCTTCCCCTGTCCCAATTTTAGGCCCAGCACTTAAAGTTTCTTTCGTTAGAATCATACTTTTTTACCCCTTACTTTTCCGTTACTTCTTAGGTAACGGATAAGGTACTCATTCACAGAAAAACAGATGAAAGCAGAAAAACATGGACAGGAACTGCCTACAAAGATGTTTTTCTAACCTACGCGAAGGGAAAAGCATCTCTAAAACAGAGTACAGGAATTTCAGGCATGATCAAACAGAATCATCATGTCCTGATATATTTTTGTTGCATATTTCAACAATTCAGAAAAAAAAGAAGATTTTACTTGTTTACTATTTGTATTTTTGCATATCTTTGCACCGAATAATAATCCGTTACCTAAGAAGTAACAGACACATTTCGCCCTTGATTTCTAATACTTTATCGTTTTTTATCTACCTAAACGAAAGTTCCTAATGTAAGATAAATTCCCTTTATTTACCTCTGTACGTTCTCTTAGCTCAAACCCCTTCAAATAGATTTGCGTGGTTTTTATAGATTTATGTCCCAATGATTCACTAATCATTTCAATTGGAACTCCACGATACTTGGCTGTCGTTGCCCAAGAATGGCGGAGCGTGTAAGAAGAGACGGGAGAATTCAACCGCAGAGCTCTCGCCAAATCTTTCAAACGATTATTAAATCTCCGAAGAGCAGACTGATATTCACGGTATGCCCTTTCATCCCTCCGTTTCTTGTTACTGCAAAGTATATCAAACAGATAGTCAGGACAATCGGGAATGGGTTCCTTATTACTCCGGAGCTGATTAATCATTCCCTTGGCGGTGTCCAATATTTCGACGCTCATAGGAGTTTTCGTTTTGATTCGATTATAACGTAATACACTCTGATCTAAAGCTGATTTTTCCAAATGCGCTAAATCAGCGAATGACATTCCACAAAACTGGAACATTAAGGCGGCAATTGTTTGGGTACGACGTAAACGCTCCGATTTAGGATCTTCATACAAAAGTTTGTGCAATTCACCGGCAGGCAAAGCTTTCTTCTGCCGGACATCCACGCCTGTATAGACATCATGAAATAATCGGGGAACATAAGGAGCACTCCCCGCTTCTACTCCCCGATTGTAAATACTACGAAGCATACGCATATACGTAGAAATCGTATTAGGCTTCAAACCACACTCATAAAGATACTGGCCATAACGTCGTAAACGTTCTTTGGTGACCTGTCTGAACGACATATTCAACGTACCACAAAACTTACTGAAGGAATAAAGGGCATTCTTATAGACATGAGCCGTAGAATAGCGCCCCTCCTTTCGTAAACGATTGATGTAGTTCTCCCCACATCGACTAAATCCATTTTTATTCATCATTTGCATCACTAGTTATTTTTTTTATATATATACTATTTGGCGAGCGACAAAAGAACAAATCTTTTTGCAGGTTCAATTTCACTTTCCAGATATTATTCCCTAATTAACATTCATTAATATTGCAAAAATTAACTAATTATGAGCAGTAAAAAATCTAAAAAAGGCAGTAAAAGCGACAAAGCAAAAAGAAATGTTCAAACAATGGAAAAAGCCCCTGAAAGGCATTCAAAGGAAGAAATCATCAGTGAAGAAGAGCTGGAAAACAGAATAGCAATCAGTGGAGATATCCGCCTTTATCTCACCATGCATTTGAGAATCTTTATCGATGGATATTTCCACCATCCTAAGAAAAAAAAGCTGATAAATCTAGCCCAATATATCTATGACCAAAAAGTATTATACATTCACAAGCATGGCGGATATAAGTTGATGGAACTTAGCAGTATACATGCTGAATTGGCAGCGTTGAAAAAGTCTGTTGAAGAAGAATATATGAAAGAGAAAAAGGAAAAAAGAGAACAGGCTGAAAAGCTTAAAAGCAAGTACTAAGAAAAAAATAATGGGACAGTTGAAATATATGGCTTACCTTCGCCGCCGTTTTCAACCGGTTGGAAAACAACAAGAATTTCTCTCAAAAAATAGTGACGGTATGCTGTTGTCATAGCGTCACTATAATGAAAGGATAGTAACGCTATGACAACAGCATACCGTCACTATCCGACAGGGGATATTTACGTTTAAATAAAAACTTAATTTTTCAATCAAAAAACAAAAGAAAATGAGACAAAAAATCAAGAAAGGCAAGTTGGAAGCTTGCAAATTGGTATGGAAAAAACGTATTACTGCCGAAAAGGGGATTTCGGATAAATGTGCGGAGAGAATTGTACAAGAGTGCATTAAACTAATAGAACGCATGTTGTATGGAAATGCAATGATAGCTTTTCACAAACAGGATGGTACGTTCTGCCTGGAAAGGGGAACACTGGTAGGATATGAAAAATTCTTTCATAGAGAATTCAATATCACAGCAAAACAAGAGTCTATTGTCTATTGGAGTGAAGAACAAAAAGGATGGAGAAGATTCATGATCGGAAACCTGATGGAGTGGAAAGCGATTGTATAATTTATAATGAAAAATATTGAACTATGAATATGATTAATAAAGGGATACCTTACTTCCCGACACCGGCAAACTTTTTTGACGAAGAGGTTATGGAGTTATTAGAAGCTAAATTTGGAGTGTTAGCTTCTTATATGGTCATGAGATTGCTTTGCAAAATCTATAAAGAGGGATATTACATTTCTTGGGGAAAAGAGCAAAACCTGATTTTCGTCCGCAAAGTAGGCGGCGGGATTAAAGAGGATATGATGGAAAAAATTGTCGATCTGTTATTGGAAAAAGGATTTTTCCATAAGGAAACATACGAGAAACACGGTATACTCACTTCGGAACAGATTCAAAGAGTGTGGTTCGAAGCTACGACACGAAGAAAAATAGATTTCTCACAACTACCTTATTTATTAGAGGCCAAACAGAGAAAAAGGATACACAAGGATGAGTTGAACAAGGAAAATGCTAACATTTTTCCAACTCAAGAGGAGGTGAGTTCAGAAAATGCAGACATTTCTCGACAAACTAAACTAAAGGAAACTAAACTAAATACTGAAGAAGAAGAAATAAGCGATGCTTCGTTTGAAATTCCGGGGTATGCATACAATCAGGCCACACACAACATGAACGGACTGATAGAAAGTCTGGAACACCACAAAGTGACTAATTCGGAAGAGAAGCAGGCAATTCTCCGGCTATCGGATTATGGCAAGAAAGGCACCCTGGTGTGGAGACTACTCTCCAATACGACCTGGAGCAAAATAGGAGCACCGGGAAAATACATCATTGCGGCGTTAGCTAGCGGACGGAAATAAACCGACTGATAAAAAGCTGATAAAAAAGGTACGAAAAATCTGTGCTTTTCACAAATTCTTCGTACCTTTACGCTCCGGTAAAACAAGTTCTATCCACATAAAAGATAACAAAATGGAAAACAGAAGTTTAGTAACCATTGCCGAACATTCTAAAGAAAAAATCCTCTACATGCTCGAAATGGCGAAGCAGTTTGAAATGAACCCTAATCGCCGGTTATTACAAGGAAAGGTAGTAGCAACCCTGTTCTTCGAACCTTCCACCCGTACCCGCTTGAGTTTTGAAACAGCTGCCAACCGTCTGGGTGCACGAGTAATCGGATTTTCGGACCCCAAGGCTACCAGCTCTTCCAAAGGGGAAACACTTAAAGACACGATCATGATGGTGAGCAACTATGCAGATATTATCGTCATGCGACACTATCTCGAAGGAGCTGCACGGTATGCAAGCGAAGTGGCACCGGTGCCTATTGTCAACGCTGGTGACGGAGCCAACCAACACCCGTCACAGACGATGCTCGATCTTTACTCTATCTACAAGACGCAAGGAACGCTGGAAAATCTGAATATTTTCCTGGTGGGTGACTTGAAATACGGCCGCACCGTACATTCATTGCTGATGGCTATGCGCCACTTCAATCCGACTTTCCACTTCATCGCTCCCGAGGAATTGAAAATGCCGGAAGAATACAAACTTTACTGTAAAACGCACCAAATAAAATACGTTGAACATACGGACTTTTCCGAAGAGGTTATCGCTGACGCCGATATTCTGTATATGACCCGTGTACAACGCGAACGTTTCACTGATCTGATGGAATATGAACGGGTGAAGAATGTATATATTCTACGTAACAAAATGTTGGAGAATACACGTCCGAACCTGCGTATCCTGCACCCGCTTCCCCGTGTCAACGAAATTGCTTACGATGTAGATGACAACCCGAAAGCATATTATTTCCAACAGGCGCAAAACGGTCTGTATGCCCGCGAAGCAATTCTTTGCGATGTATTAGGTATCACATTAGATGACGTTAAAAACGATATTTTATTATGAGCGAAAATAAACAAGCATTGCAAGTAGCTGCCCTGAAAAACGGGACAGTGATTGACCATATCCCATCTGAAAAGCTCTTCACCGTAGTGCAACTGCTCGGTGTGGAACAAATGACAAGCAATATCACAATCGGATTCAACCTCGACAGCAAAAAGCTGGGCAAAAAAGGAATCATCAAAATCGCAGATAAATTCTTTTGTGACGAAGAGATCAACCGTATTTCGGTAGTGGCACCGCACGTCAAACTGAACATTATCCGCGATTACGAGGTAGTGGAAAAGAAAGAGGTAAAAATGCCGGATACACTTCATGGCATCGTGAAATGTGCCAATCCGAAATGTATCACCAACAATGAACCGATGAACACCATCTTTCATGTGATAGATAAGGATAATTGCATCGTGAAATGCCATTATTGCGAGAAAGAGCAGAAACGTGAAGAGATTACGATCATTTAAATTAGACAATCATTTAAATGATTGTCTAATCGTAAATTAAAAATATGAAACAGGACTGGAAACCAGGAACGATGATTTATCCGCTGCCGGCTGTACTGGTCAGTTGCGGAAAGGAAGAAAGCGAATATAATATTATCACTGTAGCATGGACGGGTACGATTTGCACGAACCCGCCTATGTGTTATATATCCGTACGTCCGGAACGCCATTCTTATGATATTATCAAAAAGAACATGGAGTTTGTCATCAACCTGACAACCAAAGACATGGCTTTTGCCACCGACTGGTGCGGAGTTCGTTCGGGACGTGATTATCATAAATTCGAAGAGATGAAACTGACACCCGGACAGTGTACGGTGGTCAGCGCACCGCTGATTGAGGAATCACCTCTTTGCATTGAATGTCGTGTAAAAGAAATCATCTCTCTTGGTTCACACGATATGTTTATTGCCAATGTGGTAAATGTGCGTGCCGACGACCGGAACCTGAACCCCGAAACCGGAAAGCTGGAACTGGCAGAAGCCAATCCGCTGGTATATGTGCACGGAGGATATTACAATTTAGGAGAGAAAATAGGTAAGTTCGGCTGGAGTGTAGAAAAGAAAAAATCATAAAAGGAACGACACTGTCATGGATATGCTGCGTAAATACATTCTTCTCGGTTTAATAGTTGTAGCCGGCAGCCCGGTTGCCGGCCAGAATTATAACGCAGACAGAGTAGACCGTCCCAACACAAAAAAAATAAATGTCGGTATCAAGGCGGGGTTCAACTCTTCCATGTTTATGGTATCTGAACTAAAAATTAAAGATGTAACCATTGATGAGGTGCAAAATAACTACAAGATAGGTTATTTCGGTGCCCTCTTCATGCGCATCAACATGAAAAAGCATTTCATTCAGCCCGAAGTGTCGTATAATGTAAGCAAATGTGAGATTACTTTTGACAAACTCGGTTCCCAGCATCCTGCCATCGAGCCTGATTACGCTTCGGTGCAATCAGTGTTGCACAGTGTCGATTTTCCCGTTCTATATGGATATAATGTGGTGAAAAAAGGGCCTTACGGAATGTCAATCTTCGCAGGTCCAAAGCTTCGCTACCTATGGGGAAAGCACAATGAAATCACTTTTAAGAACTTCGATCAGAAAGGTATCCACGAAAAGTTGTATCCGTTCAATGTCAGCGCAGTGATTGGCGTAGGTGTCAACATCTCGCGTATCTTCTTCGATTTCCGCTACGAACAAGGCATAGGAAACATCTCCAAGTCTATTATTTATGACAATATCAACTCTGATGGCAGTACGGGTGTGAGCCATATTATTTTCCGCCGCCGTGACAGCGCGTTAAGTTTTTCATTGGGATTCATTCTTTAAAATAAAATATCATTAAATCCCGCTTTTTACTAACATTTTTCTTGTAGTTCCTTCATTCTTTATTTATTTTCATTAACTTTGTGCGCTTAAAATAGGTATCTCGAATTAGAAATTTAATCTTACTTATAAAAGAATGAAAAGAGACGACTTAATTTTCGACATCATCGAAAAAGAGCATCAACGTCAGTTGAAAGGAATCGAGCTGATTGCATCAGAAAACTTTGTGAGTGACCAGGTAATGCAGGCAATGGGTTCTTGCCTGACTAACAAGTACGCAGAAGGTTATCCCGGCAAACGTTACTATGGAGGTTGCGAAGTAGTAGACCAAAGCGAACAAATCGCCATCGACCGCCTGAAAGAAATTTTCGGTGCCGAATGGGCAAATGTACAGCCACACTCGGGAGCACAAGCTAATGCTGCTGTTTTCCTCGCTGTTCTGAATCCGGGCGACAAATTCATGGGATTAAATCTGGCACACGGCGGACATCTGTCTCATGGTTCATTAGTGAACACTTCCGGTATCATCTATACTCCTTGCGAATATAACCTGAATAAAGAAACAGGACGCGTTGATTACGACCAGATGGAAGAAGTCGCTCTGCGTGAGAAACCAAAAATGATTATCGGTGGTGGTTCTGCATACTCTCGTGAATGGGATTACAAACGTATGCGTGAGATCGCTGACAAAGTAGGCGCTATCCTGATGATTGATATGGCTCACCCTGCCGGTCTGATCGCTGCCGGAGTGCTCGAAAATCCGGTTAAATACGCACATATCGTCACTTCTACTACACATAAAACACTTCGCGGACCTCGTGGTGGTGTCATCATGATGGGCAAGGATTTCCCCAATCCATGGGGTAAGACAACTCCGAAGGGTGAGATCAAGATGATGTCTCAATTACTGGATTCTGCCGTTTTCCCGGGTATCCAAGGCGGACCGCTGGAACATGTAATTGCTGCTAAAGCAGTTGCTTTCGGTGAAATCCTGCAACCTGAATTTAAGGAATATGCTAAACAAGTACAAAAGAATGCTGCCGTACTTGCACAGGCTTTGATTGACCGTGGCTTTACAATCGTTTCCGGTGGTACAGACAACCACTCTATGTTGGTCGACCTGCGTAGCAAATATCCTGATCTGACAGGTAAAGTGGCAGAAAAAGCATTGGTTTCTGCTGATATTACCGTTAACAAGAACATGGTTCCGTTCGACAGCCGTTCGGCTTTCCAGACTTCCGGTATCCGCTTGGGTACTCCTGCCATCACTACTCGTGGTGCGAAAGAAGACTTGATGATTGAAATTGCTGAAATGATCGAGACAGTATTGTCTAACGTAGAAAATGAGGAAGTTATTGCACAAGTACGTGCACGTGTCAATGAGACAATGAAAAAATACCCTCTTTTCGCTTACTAAAACACAATTGTAAAGCTAGTAATTGTAAACTGTTAGTAGCTTATTTCCCATTTAAGGTCTGCTCTTCACGAAAGAAGCAGACCTTTTTTTATTTATTAACGGTCCCCGTTCGAACCATCTATCCGGGATTTTGTTAACGAATAAAACCGTACAGTGTGTAAGAAGAGAAAACAGAAGCACACTGGACTCTATATACAGTCATCCCCGTCTCTCCACATTCATTTTATAGGGAAAGACGGGGATTTATTTCTACCGGCGTAGCGCCAGTACAAGTATTCTTTAAGGGTATATCAGCTCAATCCTTCAATTTCTCCATCTACAACATCAATATACAATGCTTGCGGTTCTTTAGGCAATCCCGGCATACGAAGAATTTCTCCGGCAATGGCTACAATCATTTCAGCTCCATTATTGATTACAATATCTTTAATATGGAACTCGAAGTTGTTCACCGCACCATAAATCTTAGGATCGGCAGAGAATGAATACTGTGTTTTAGCAATACAAACCGGATAATGAGTGATTCCCATTTTCTCGATCAGTTTGATACGGTTGCGTGCAATACTGCTATAAGTAATAACGCTGGCTCCGTAAATATTAGTAGCCACCTTTTCAATCTTCTGCTGTATATTATCTTCTTCCTTATATGTATAACGTAGAGGTTCGGACGGATTATTTTCGATTGTATCTACCACCAGACGAGCCATGTCTACTGCCCCCTCTCCTCCTTCACTGAACGCATTGTTGATGGCGAAACCGACTCCCAACTGTTCGCAATGCTCGCGCAACAATTCCATTTCTTCATCGGTGTCGGACGCAAACTTATTGAAAGCTACGATAATCGTCTGACCGAATGAACGAAGATTACGAACGTGTTTGTCCAGATTACGCAATCCTTCTTTCAGTCCTTCCATATTCGGTTCTTTGATACGGTCGAGACTGACACCACCGTGCATCTTCAGTCCTTGCGCCGTAGCGACAATCACCGTGAGACGTGGTTGGAGTCCGCTCTTACGACATTTGATATTATAGAACTTCTCTGCACCGAGATCGGCACCGAATCCGGCTTCTGTAATCACATAATCACCGAAAGACATAGCCAGTTTAGTAGCCAGAATAGAGTTACAACCATGCGCAATATTAGCGAACGGACCGCCGTGTACAAAAGCTGCGGTTCCTTCGGTAGTCTGCACCAAATTAGGATGGATGGCATCTTTCAGCAACACAGTGATAGCTCCTGCCACTCCCAAATCTTTTACAGTAAAGGGTTGGTCTTCATAAGTGAAACCCAACAGGATATTTTCGATACGACGACGCAAATCACTCACATCTTTGGAAAGGCAAAGAATCGCCATAATCTCCGAAGCAGGAGTAATATCGAAACCGGACTCTTGGGTAATCCCGTTTGATTTGGGTCCGAGACCGACAACAATGCTGCGCAACGAACGGTCGTTTACGTCGAGCACTCTCCGCCAAAGAATTTCTTTCAATCCGAAACCTTTTGCCTGATTCTGATAGAGATAATTATCGAGCAAAGCGGAAATCATGTTATGGGCAGAAGTGATGGCATGAAAATCCCCTGTGAAATGGAGGTTAATCTTATCCATAGGAAGTACTTGTGCATATCCTCCGCCGGCCGCTCCTCCCTTCATACCGAAACAAGGACCGAGAGACGGCTCACGAAGAGCGACAATCGCATTCTTTCCAATCTTATTCAGCCCCAGAGCAAGACCGATAGATACTGTAGTTTTACCAATGCCCGCTTTGGTTGCCGTAATAGCAGTGACCAGGATGAGATTGCTTTTCTTCACCTTCTCTTCATCGATCAGTTGTTCGGGAATCTTTGCGATATAGCGACCATAATTCTCCACTTCCTCGCGAGGGATCCCGATACATTCGGCAACTTGCTTTATCTTCTTCAGCTCAATGCTGCGAGCAATTTCTATGTCTGATTTCATACAGAATATGATTAGTTTTTATTTTTGAAAGAACAAAAGTATAACAAAAAAGCGAAATAGAGAAATTTAAAGTTCACCAGATATTTATATATCTATTTATTATAAACACTATAAACTCTTTTCACGCAATAACTGTTGTAAATGACATAACCTAAAACAACAACTTAATTATGGAATGGATTATTAATCAACTAAGGGTACACCCTGAACTTGCTATTTTCCTAACGCTCTTTGCCGGATTCTGGCTGGGCAGACTCAAAATAGGGAAATTCTCATTGGGGACAGTCACCAGTGTTCTGCTGGTCGGAGTGTTGGTCGGACAACTGAATATCACTGTGGATGGCCCGATGAAAGCTGTGTTCTTTCTGCTTTTCTTGTTTGCCGTCGGCTACAAAGTAGGTCCGCAATTTTTTCGCGGATTGAAAAAGGATGGGCTGCCACAGGTGGGATTCGCTGTACTGATGTGTATTGTCAGCTTGGTAGCACCGTGGATACTCGCCAAAATCATGGGGTACCATGTAGGGGAAGCTGCCGGACTTTTGGCAGGTTCACAGACCATATCCGCCGTTATCGGTGTGGCAAGCGATACAATCAATCAATTGGGAATCAGCGACGCACAAAAAACAACATTCATCAATGCGATTCCGGTAGCTTACGCTGTAACTTATATCTTCGGTACAGCCGGTTCTGCATGGATTCTGGCTTCTCTCGGCCCCAAAATGTTGGGCGGACTGGATAAGGTGAAAGCTGACTGCAAAGAACTGGAGGCTCAAATGGGAACATCGGAAGCTGATGAACCCGGATTTTCCCCGGCTCTGCGTCCGGTTGTATTCCGTGCTTATAAAATCACCAATGAATGGTTCGGCAAAGGAAAGAAAGTCAGTGAACTCGAAACATATTTATGCAAGAATGATAAACGGCTGTTTGTAGAACGAATTCGTCAAAGAGGAGTAGTGAAAGATGTCGACCCGAACCTGATTCTTCGCAAAAACGATGAAGTGGTACTAAGCGGACGCCGTGAGTTTGTAATCGGAGAAGAAGACTGGATCGGTCCGGAAGTGATCGACGCACAATTATTGGATTTTCCGGCGGAAACTCTTCCCGTAATGGTGACTCACCGGACGTTTGCCGGGGAAAAGGTTGCCAAAATCCGGGCACAGAAGTTCATGCATGGAGTCAGCATCCGTAACATCAAGCGTGCCGGAATCAATGTTCCGGTATTATCCCAAACGATAGTAGATTCGGGAGATATTCTTGAGCTCACCGGCCTTAAACATGAGGTGGAAGGTGCTGCCAAACAAATGGGTTACATTGACCGTCCGACCAATCAGACGGATATGATTTTCGTCGGGCTGGGCATCTTGCTCGGTGGTCTTTTCGGTGCACTGGCTATCCACTTGGGAGGTGTTCCTATCAGCCTTTCTACCAGTGGCGGCGCATTGATAGCCGGACTTCTATTCGGTTGGTTGCGCAGCAAGCATCCTACTTTCGGAGGTATCCCCGAACCCTCTTTATGGGTATTGAATAATGTAGGGCTGAATATGTTTATCGCAGTGGTCGGCATTGCTGCAGGCCCCAGTTTTATAGCCGGATTCAAGGAAGTCGGAGTCAGTCTGTTTATTGTCGGTGCACTGGCAACAGCCATCCCTCTTCTCGCAGGATTGCTGATGGCGAGATACCTGTTCAAGTTCCACCCTGCCCTTTCATTAGGATGCACGGCAGGAGCACGTACCACAACAGCCGCACTGGGAGCTATTCAGGATGCAGTGGAAAGTGACACACCTGCATTAGGATATACAGTGACGTATGCAGTCGGCAATACGCTACTGATTATCTGGGGAGTCATCATCGTGTTACTTATGTAAAACTATATAAATAAATATCATTATGGAAAAGAAAACAAATCCTGCCATCACGAAAAGTTATGCCAAGAAAATGGAAACAATCAGCCCGTTCGAGCTGAAAAACAAACTGATTGATATGGCAGATGAAAGCATCAAGAAAATAGCACATACCATGCTGAATGCGGGAAGAGGTAATCCGAACTGGATTGCTACAGAACCACGCGAAGCATTTTTTCTGTTGGGACAATTCGGACTTTGCGAATGTCGCCATGCGTTTTCACTGGAAGAAGGAATAGCAGGTATTCCGCAAAAGGCTGGAATAGCCGCACGTTTCGAGGCTTTCCTGAAGGAGAATGAAAAAGCTCCGGGAGCTAGTCTGCTGAAAGAGGGTTACAATTATATGTTGATGGAGCATGCTGCCGATCCGGATACGCTGATTCATGAATGGGCGGAATCGGTGATTGGCGACCAATATCCTGTGCCCGACCGTATTTTACATTTTACAGAGTTAATCGTACAGGATTATCTGGCACAAGAGATGTGTGACCGCCGTCCGCCGAAAGGAACTTTTGACCTTTTCGCCACCGAGGGAGGTACGGCAGCCATGTGTTATCTGTTCGATTCTTTGCAAGAGAATTTCCTGTTGAATCAGGGAGATGCCATTGCTTTGATGATTCCCGTGTTCACTCCTTATATAGAAATTCCGGAACTGCGACGCTATCAGTTCGACGTCACCGAAATTTCCGCCGACCAGATGACTCCTGACGGATTACATACCTGGCAGTATAAGGATGAAGATATAGACAAACTGAAAGATCCGCGAATCAAAGCGTTATTTATCACTAACCCGAGTAATCCGCCCAGTTACGCACTTAGCAAGGAGACTACCGAACGTATCATCAACATTGTGAAGAATGACAATCCGAACCTGATGATTATTACGGATGATGTGTATGGGACGTTTATTCCTCATTTCCGTTCATTGATGGCAGAATTGCCTCACAATACGCTTTGCGTTTATTCGTTCTCCAAATATTTCGGAGCTACAGGATGGAGAACCGCAGTGATTGCTTTACACGAAGACAACATCTACGACAAAATGATTACCCGTCTGTCGGAGGAGCAGAAATCAATATTGAACAAACGTTATTCCAGCCTTAGCCTGCAACCGGAAAGAATGAAATTTATCGACCGCATGGTGGCTGACAGCCGACAGATTGCACTGAATCATACCGCAGGACTTTCTCTGCCCCAACAAATACAGATGAGTTTGTTTGCCATCTTCTCGCTTCTGGATAAAGAAGACAGTTATAAAACCAAGATGCAGGAAATTATTCATCGCCGCCTGCATGCGTTGTGGGATAACACAGGGTTCACATTGGTGGAAGACCCGCTGCGCGCCGGATATTATTCGGAGATTGATATGCTGGTATGGGCGAAGAAATTCTACGGAGATGATTTCGTTGCTTATCTGCAAAAGACATACAATCCGTTGGATGTGGTTTTCCGCCTGGCAAACGAAACGTCACTCGTTCTGTTGAATGGCGGTGGCTTTGCCGGACCGAAATGGAGTGTGCGTGTGTCACTGGCTAATCTGAATGAAGCCGATTACGTAAAGATCGGACAAAGCATCAAGCGTGTTTTGGAAGAATATGCCCAAACATGGAAAGCATCAAAATAATTAACTGATTAGACGATTTACGATCGTATGATTGAGGATAGTAACCTCAATCGTACATTGTAAATCGTCTAATCGTAAATAAAAGAAAAGATAAGTTTTTTCTAAGAAAACATAACGGAAGCGAATAGTCAGGTTGAAAATCTCTATCTTTGTGGTAAATCAACCTTTACGAAGATGAAAAAACTGATTCTATTTCTTTCGCTGATATTATCAGTCGGTTTTGCATCCGCACAGTCGGAAATTCCTTCCGATAGTATTCGTCGTGCTCCATCCACCAATATTAAAGAGTTTGGTGGATTTCTGCTGGATATGGGATTAATGAATGTAGCGACTCCCGAACTTCCCAAGTTTAATTTAGAGATGCCTAATATGACGAAAGATTATAATCAGCTCTTTCGTTTAAATACAGATGTTACTTATTCGCAAGGATTCACTGATTCTTTTTCTTCGTCTTCTTTCTCCGGCTTTTCCGGCTTTGGATATGGTTGGGGATTGTCCTCTTCTCCACAGTTTATGCAGATGGGGTCTTTCAAACTGAAAAATGGAATGAGAATCAATACCTACGGAGATTATGACAAGGATGGCTGGCGGGTGCCTAACCGCAGTGCTATGCCTTGGGAAAAAAATAATTTCCGGGGAGCATTCGAACTGAAATCGGCAAATGGCAATTTCGGAATACGAATCGAAGTGCAACAAGGACGAAATGCACCTTATTAAATCAGGTACTTCAATATAAAACCCCGGAAGTCTGAAATAAAATCAAATAGTCCTATAGATTAGATCAGACAGTCCGGAATTAAATTAAGTAAGTTCGGCACAGAATTAGGAAAGCTCGAAGGCTTTATCTGCCGCACTTATTGCGTTGGCAATACGATCACACCATGAATCAAATTCCGGATCAGGTATTTGTGATTCCGGATGGGAAAGCATATAGTGTACAGCTTGTCGTAATCCGTCTGCCATGGAAGTATTGCATATAAAATCAGGAACCAACCGCTTTATCTTCGAGTTATCAAAGACTACCGTAGCTGCTTTATCTCCTAACAGTTCACCTCTGAAATCATAATGATCGTTATGCTTGGCAAGGAAATCGGATGCTACGTGTAATGCGTTCAGAGGTTTGCCCAACGCATCGGCAATGGTTTGGTAAATCTGATTCCAGGTCATGCTTTCATCGGTAGTGATATGAAAAGCGTTCCCAATAGCATGGGGGGTCGCCATCAGTCCTACATAACCTTTGGCAAAATCTTTAGAGTGAGTCAATGTCCACAAAGAAGAACCATCGCCGGGGATAATAACAGGTTTGCCGTCAAGGATTCGTTTTAGGATCTGCCAGTTTCCCTTATCTCCATGTACAGATACGGGAGGTTTTGTTCCGTTGTAGGTATGGCTGGGACGGACGATTGTAACGGGAAAACCGTTTGTGCGATAGGCTGCCATCAGCACTTCTTCCGCTTCTATCTTATTACGGGAGTACTGCCAATAGGGATTGGCCAAAGGGGTGCTTTCAGTAATACGGTAATCGGCCAATGGCTTTTGGTAGGCAGAGGCACTGCTAATAAAGATATATTGTCGCGTTTTATTCTGGAACAGGCGGATGTCACGCTTCACGTCTTCTGCCGTATAGCCGATGAACTGTGCAACCACATCGTAATGTTCGGACGCGATGGCTTTTGCCACAGCTTCTTCCTCATTAATATCCGCAATGATACTGTGAATTCCCGCCGGTATCTTTTTCGAACCACGATTAAGGAGAGTAATCTCCCACCCTCTTTGTTGCGCCAATGCCACTACATCTGTACTGATCGTACCTGTTCCTCCAATAAATAATGCTTTCATAAAACCTGTTTTTTTATATTCTCCGGAACAAATATATCAATTTCATCACTTACTTCCAGCAATCATTGCCATTTATTTTTCTGCCCGAAAATTCATGTAGTATACAGATTACTGATTCTTATACCCATATTACTGATTTGCAGAATGAAATTAAAAAGATACCTTCAAATGTTTTATCTTTGTATCAGATTAATAATAGAAACATATGGATGAAATAACAAAAATTGAAACCGTCGATCAGTATGACCAATTGTTTGGACTGGAAACATTGCACCCTTTGGTGAATGTAATCGACTTCTCAAAAGCCACCAGGTCAGTTGAATATATCCGTATGAATATCGGATTCTACTGCTTGTTCCTGAAGGATGCAAAATGTGGTGACCTCACTTATGGACGTAAGAATTACGATTATCAGGAAGGAACGGTTGTTTGTATGGCACCGGGACAAGTGAGCGGAATAGATAACCGCAACAGGCCTGCTCCCCGCACCAAGTCAATCGGCGTTTTGTTCCATCCCGATTTAATCCGCGGAACTTCATTAGGACAGAATATCAAGAACTATACTTTTTTCTCTTACGAGGTAAATGAAGCATTGCATCTTTCAGACCAGGAAAGAGAAATCGTAACTGATTGCATACATAAAATCAGGATCGAGCTGGAGCATCCTATCGACAAGCACAGCAAGCAACTCATCGTGCGTAACATCGAACTGCTGTTGGATTACTGTATGCGTTTCTACGAACGGCAGTTTATCACACGTAATCAGGCGAACAAAGATATTATCGTAAAATTCGAGCAATTGCTGGACGAATACTTCCAGAATCAGGTGGCAATAACAGAAGGACTGCCATCCGTGAAATATTTTGCAGACAAGGCATGTCTCTCTCCTAATTATTTCGGAGACCTGATAAAGAAGGAAACAGGAAAAACTGCACAGGAATATATCCAATGCCGGATTATCGAACTGGCAAAAGAAAGAATACTGGAAGGCGTTCAAACTGTCAGCCAGGTGGCTTATGAACTGGGATTTCAATATCCACAGCACTTCAGCCGATTGTTTAAAAAGCATGTAGGTTGCACCCCGAACGAATATAAACAAAGAAACTAAGCATTTTTAGATACAGGAGTCTCAACATCATGGGAGATAAAGTACTCAAAATAGGAACCGTGCATCAATGCAATTGTTGCCTGGGGAGCAAAACACTACATCCGCTGGTGAGTGTCATTGATCTCTCAAAGGCTGACTTGTCGCCTCATACGGACATCAAGTTCGACTTTTATACGATTCTATTGAGTGAGTGTAAATGTGAGGCCTATGTGTATGGTCACCAGTATTATGATTTTTCAGACGGCACTTTGATCTGCCTGAGTCCCGGAGAATCTATCAGCATAAAAGAAAAGAATAAAAGATTTCCTTCCAAAGGATGGATATTGGCTTTTCATCCTGATCTGATCTGTGGCACTCCGCTCGGACTTAATATACATAACTATACTTTTTTCTCTTATCAGCCTGAGGAGGCACTGCATATATCATTGCGCGAGAAACAGATCATTCTGGAGTTTATGGACAGAATCAACCAGGAACTCGAACGTTGTATTGATCGCCACAGCAAAAAAATAGTTTCAAAGTATATAGAACTATTGCTGGATTACTGTGTACGTTTCTACGAACGCCAATTTATTACACGTAACGAAGTGAATAAAACGATTATCAAACAATTTGATAAAATCATAAATAACCATTTCGAAACGAAGCTGGTGCCGGCTGTCGATGTGCTTTCAAATGAATATTGTGCTAACGTGCTTCATTTATCTCCTGAATATTTCAACGACTTGCTGAAGCACGAAACGGGTAAATCGTTCAAAGAATACATTGAGTTCAAACGCTTCGAGATTGCTAAAAATTGGTTGCTGAATACTGATAAAACAGTTAATCAGATAACACAAGAACTGGGTTTTCAGAATCCGCAATATTTCAGCCGGCTATTCAAGAAAGTTACCGGTTGCTCTCCGAATGATTTCAGAGTACCTAACTAGAAATGAAATCCAAAAGGATTGGAGGACGATAAAGCAACAAAAAAGTCTTAATAAAATTTGAATTGAAATATCCAATTCTTAATCTATGTTATGAAACATACTTTTTTGCTTGGATAATTTGCTAATTTCCCAATAGTCCGTATCTTTGCAATGTGTTTTTCATAGTATTAGATTTAAGGTTAACAAAGGTTGGAGCAAGGCGTTGCTCCTTTTTTTATGTCTATACGTAAGCTCTCCTCTTTAACTTCCTAAGATGCCATTTCCCAAACAGTTGTTCTTTCTTATGAATGACGGTATTGGAATTACGCTATTTTTCAGTAACTTTGCAAAGAGAGACGTATCAATTATGTCCCGGTAAAGCAAATCAAAAAGTTCTCTTTTTACGTTATGTATAAAAAGAAAATTTAATCCTTGTAGAATAATGGAAGCAATGCAACAATATTATCGTCTGATGAAATCAATCCTCTTCGTATTATTTCTTTCTTTCGGCATGATTTCGTGCGAGAAAGAAGATCCGGTTTCTACATCTCCCAACACAAGGCAGACGGACAACACTGATCCGACAAATCCTGATCCTACCGACCCGGTGGTTCGTTCGGATAATGAACAAACTGTATTTATGTATCTGCCCTGGTCGACTGACCTGACTTCCTTTTTCTATCAAAATATTGCTGATCTGAAAAGTATTATCGGACAGAATATATTAAAAAACGAGCGGGTTCTCGTATTTATGTGTACAACAACCACTAAAGCCACTCTCTATGAGCTTTCCTACGAAAAAGGCGCAGCCGTACAGAAGGCTTTAAAAAACTACAATTATCCGGATCCCAGCTATACAACGGCCGAAGGTATCACTTCTATCCTGAATGATGTACAGACCTACTCTCCCGCCAAACGATATGCAATGATTATCGGATGCCACGGGATGGGATGGATCCCCGTATCAAAAACGCAATCACGCAGTAGTCTGCAAACAGTCAAAAAACATTGGGAATATGGGAATACACCTATGACACGTCTCTTCGGAGGCAGAGAATCCAAGTATCAGACGGATATTACTACACTTGCCGAAGGAATATCGAGCGCAGGATTGAAGATGGAGTATATCCTTTTCGACGACTGCTATATGTCGACAGTAGAGGTTGCTTATGACCTTAAAAACGTAACAAGTCACCTAATAGCATCCACTAGTGAAATTATGGCTTATGGTATGCCATACGACAAGATTGGCCAGTACTTAATCGGAAACATAGATTATGAAAAGATTTGTGATGGTTTCTATTCTTTTTATTCAAATTATGTCACTCCCTGCGGAACAATCAGTGTCACAGATTGCTCGGAAATAGATCATCTGGCGGCCATTATGAAAGAAATAAATCAGCGTTATACGTTTAACGAAGAATTAATTTCTTCTTTGCAAAGTTTAGACGGATATAAACCTTCCATATTCTTTGATTGTGGTGATTATGTTGCAAAGCTATGCTCCGATCCTGATTTATTGGAGCAATTCAACGAACAACTGAAACGCACAGTTCCATATAAAAGGAATACGGAGTATTATTTTACAGCAATATCCTCCTATTATGGAGAACGAAAAAAAATCAATACTTTCTCCGGTATCACTATTTCTGATCCAAGCACTAGTGCAGCTGCTTCGAAAAAGAACGAAACAGCGTGGTATGTTGCCACTCATTAAGGCTACCAAAGGAAATAATATGATAATGGAGGCTTTACTCTTGTCTGTGATCGGTCAAATCTCTTAATAAAAATAGATTCGAGAATACAAATTCTTAATCAATGTTATAAAACATACTTTTTTTCTTGGATAATTTGCTAATTTCGCAATAGTCCGTATCTTTGCAATGTGTTTTTCATAGTATTAGATTTAAGGTTAACAAAGGTTGGAGCAAGGCGTTGCTCCTTTTTTTATGCCTATACTCCAAATCGCCTTTGTTTTTTTCTTTCTGGTACATCTGTCAATCACCCTTTAATAACTGCCATTGGAGCAAGTTCCACCAATGGTTTCACCAAATCCCGCTCATTCGCTATCACTTGCGCAATATCTTTATAAGCTCCCGGTGCTTCATCCAGTTCGTCCTGCGAACGGAGTCCGTGAATGATTCCTTGCTGGTTCATTCGCTCTTTCTCTTCATCCAGTGACAAACGGCGACAAGCATCCTTTCTTCCCATCAATCGGCCGGCGCCATGCGAACAGCTTTTGAAGCTCTCCGGATTACCCAGTCCTTCAACGATATAGGATTTAGTACCCATAGATCCGGGGATAATACCAATCTCACCTTCATAGGCACGCGTAGCTCCTTTTCGGTGCACAATCACATCGTGATCGAAATGATTCTCCCAGGCTGCATAGTTGTGGGCAATATTAATCATAGGCTCAAAGTCCGTTTCAGGTTTCACTGCCTGGATGGCTTCACAGATACGGGTCATCATCAACTGACGGTTGGCAAAGGCAAAGGCCACACAGTAGTTCATTTCACGGAAATAATCCTTTGCCATCTGCGTCTCCATTGGCAAGTAAGCCAGTCCCGATACCATTTCAGAATACCATTTCTCATTCCAATATTGCGCAATCTTATTATAGTGATTGGCAACCTTTAAACCAATGTTACGGCTTCCGGAGTGAATCATCACCCACACATCAGACGTTTTGGTATCTTTCTGAATCTCAATAAAGTGGTTTCCTCCTCCCAAGGTTCCTATCTGCTTCAAACAAGCCTCGTACTGATTCTTCAATATAGGCATCTCCTCAAGGTCGAATCCTTGTGGAAGTAACTCCTGATCTTGCTTTTTAGTATGATGATCGAATCCCAAGGGAATGGCCGCACGAATCTTCGACATGATGGAAGTCAAATCCGTATAACTAAAATCTTCCGCTTTTCGATTGGTCTTAATCGCACACATTCCACAACCGATATCTACTCCCACAGCATTGGGAACAATCACACCCTTCGTAGCCAACACACCGCCAATTGGCATTCCTTTTCCCGCATGGGCATCAGGCATGATGGCGATATGTTTAAACGCAAAAGGAAGTGAAGTCAAATCCATAATCTGCGACATACAAGAGTCTTCTACTTCATTCAACCAAAGCTTAGCGGGCAAACGTGTTCCCATAATTACTTTTTCCATACTTCTTTTCTTTTATCCATTCATATAAATCTCGTTATCGAGAGCAAAGTAAGATGGGAAGTACGAAATCTATTTGCGCAATGGATATTATTGTCTATTTTTGTAGAAATATATGCAAAAAAGTCGTGTCTCCGCAATGATTGTATAATCAAAAAGTCCGGATATGGTGCCTTGATATCTATAACACTATAATAAATGGAACCTAATGAAGAAGATATCCCCGCTCCCGTCAACTATTACGGATATACCAAGTGGAAAGGAGAAGAGAAAGTGGCAGAAACTTGCAGCAGTTTTGCTATTGTCCGTGTAGCAATCGTTTATGGCAGAGCGCTGCCGAGACAACATGGTAATATTGTCCAGTTGGTAATGAACCGTTTAAAAGCCGGGCAAGAAATCCGTGTCGTATCCGATCAATGGAGGACACCGACTTATATTGGAGACGTATCGGATGGTGTACAGCGTTTGATAGCACATCCAACGAACGGTATCTTTCACATTTGTGGCGATGAGTGTATGAGCATTGCGGAGATTGCTTATCAAGTAGCAGATTATATGGGACTGGATCGTTCTCTTATCCATCTTGTCACGACAGAGGAAATGAATGAAACCACTCCCCGTCCCCGTTTTAGCGGAATGAGTATCGATAAAGCACGGACAATGCTTGGATACGAACCACAGAAGCTAAAAGAGGTTCTTGCGAACTGAGAACATTTATAAGGAAAAGAACAAATTACCAATTGAAAACAGTGGCAGAATTGGAGACAATACTACTTTTTACAACAATCTATTTCATTCCAAATAATTCTTTCTCTTTATTTATTGCATATTTATTTTGAAAATATGCAATAAGTTGCTATCTTTGCACCAAAATTAAAAAAGACCAATGATGAATCAAACATTACAACTACATAACGCTAATCTTTTTCTTGCAGGAATACCGACTTTCTGTAAGTCTTGCTGCGTGCATGTACATTGGTTCAGTGGATTCATCTAAATTACCCTATTATTTCTTTACAGGAACTATCTGCTGACTTGTTTCACTATTCACAGCAGTATTCCTTTCCAATTTTCAAGCAGATGTATCATCTTCTTTGAAAATCCTCTTGTGTGTGTCAATAATCAGTTTAACCTAACCAAAAATATATACATTATGTTCTCTATTATATCTACTATGTTTTTAGGAATCGGCATCGGTTATGTATTGCGTAACTGGAGTATCTTGCAAAAGACAGAAAAGACAATTTCTCTTACAATATTCTTGTTGCTCTTCATTCTCGGTGTGTCTATCGGTTCTAATAGCCTGATTGTAAACAATCTCGGTAAATTCGGATGGCAGGCAATTGTTCTTGCCGTATCCGGTGTATTGGGAAGCCTGATTGCTGCCCGTCTGGTACTGCAATTGTTTTTTAGAAAAGGAGGCGAATAATAAAAAAAGAAGGCTGATTTCTTTTGAGAGGAAAAAAGATACGTTTATTCAAGAAGGAGGTGAACAATGAAAGGAAGTTTGATCGTTATATTATTCTTTTGTGTAGGTTGTGTCATGGGAACTTTCAACAAGTTCCAGTTTGATACACACACAGTTTCGATGTATATACTTTATGCGTTAATGCTGCAAGTGGGAATCAGTATCGGTTCTAATAAGAACCTGAAGGCGATTGTGTCGCATTTGCACCCTAAAATGCTATTGATTCCGTTGGGAACGATTATCGGTACGTTGCTGTTTTCTGCTTTAGCAAGCCTGCTATTGCGCCAATGGAGCGTGTTCGACTGTATGGCAGTGGGAAGCGGATTCGCATACTATTCGCTCTCTTCTATCCTTATCACCCAGTTCAAAGAGCCTTCTATCGGGCTGCAACTGGCTACGGAATTAGGAACTATTGCACTACTGACTAATATTTTCCGTGAGATGATGGCACTCCTCGGTACTCCAATCATCAAGAAGTATTTCGGGAAACTGGCTCCTATTTCAGCGGCAGGAGTCAATTCGATGGATGTACTCCTGCCCTCCATCAGCAGATATTCGGGAAAAGAAATGATCCCCATCGCTATCTTACACGGTATTCTGATTGATATCAGTGTTCCTGTTTTCGTTTCTTTTTTCTGTAATCTATGATATTGCTTGCGATGGGGCTAGCCTATTCATTACCGAAACAGTCTGTTAATGCCCGGAAACAGCCAATACAAACTTTATATCAGCATAGGAGACATCGTCTCCTAATGCTGCCTTAATGGCAAATATTCCCATGTATTCATGTTCTTCCAAATGCTTACGAATCTTCGCCAGATTTTCAGCTTTCACTACTTTCTCCACTTTAATCTTTCCTAAACGGACATAATATTCCAAATGCCCGGCAATGGTTCCCGATACCAATTCACGAGCTTTGGCTATTTCATCTATGCTCATTCCCTGGCAGAACATTTCATAGCTGATTAATTTTGTATCTTTTTTCTTCTCCTTCTCCGCTTCTTTCTTCCGTTTTTCCTCCTCTTTCCGTTGCTTCAACTCTTCCCGCCGGCTTGCGGATTCCCTATTATCAGAGATGAGCATATCCATTATTTCCGGTCTTTCCAATTGATTCTCCACCATATACTTACGGACAATACCCAAGATTTCAAGTCCATACTTTTCCACCCCTTTTGCTCCAAAATAGGGTATCGCTTCCAAAGCCCTTGGATTATCCGGTAACAGATTCACAATTCCCATCAATGCTTTCTGTTGCATAATGACATAAGCAGGAAGATTCACCTCACGTGTTTTGGCTGTCCTCCATTCAGACAGGGCACGATAAAGCTCCGGATGCAAAATATCCGTAGGCACTTCCACTTTCACCTTTTCAGCACCGCTACGTGTACGCTCTTTCCGTTCCTTCCGCTCTTTCTTTTCTCTCAATGCTTTCGAAGCACCGGAAGATGAAGAATCATCCTCAAGACTCAACATTACTTTAGCCTTCAACTTCAAATAATCCGTAATAGCGAACGCCCCTCTCTCAGACACAGCCTCCAACAAAGACTCTTTAATCCACAATGCATCATCCAACGCCTGCATACGTTCTGCCAACAGTTTTCTCAACTCTTTATTGTCAAGAGGCATATTAGTCTTATTATACAAAGCCCGAACCGGCGCCAACTCTTTATGAAAATATCCGGCCCCTGAACGAATCCGCTCCTGTAACTCCTGATTCGTCGCATAGTCTTCACTCTCATGTATCAACCGGGTATACTGGTTACGAAAACGCTGGGACACTTCCACTATCTTCTCTCTGACATGAAGTTCCAGTGCCTTATATTCTGCCAACTGCTTCGGAAAGAGCTTATACAATTCTTCATCTATCAAACGAAGCAATCGTTTATAAGCCTGATCGATCGAATAGAAATTAAACAAATCACTCAACAAATCAAAGAAATACGCCTTTTGCATATCGTTCAACTGTTGATTGCCCGGTTTATTCTGCTCTACCGCTTTGGTAAAATTATCCACCGTAGCATCACTAATAATGGCTTCCCTCCGCAAAGGAGACTCCAACACCATCCCTTCCAAAGTCTTGCAACGGCTCAATGCCACATAAGTCTGCCCGTGCGCAAAAGAGTTACGTGCATCAATAATGGCACGCTCAAACGTCAAACCCTGACTTTTATGTATCGTAATGGCCCATGCCAGACGGATAGGATATTGACGGAACGTTCCCTCTATCACTTCCGTGATTTCCTTTGTTTCCTCATTCAACACGTACTTATAATTTCCCCACTCTTCCGGCAACAACTGAAATTCTGATTTGTTTCCCTTCCCCCGCACGATAATACCTGCATCATCAACAGTGACCACCTCACCAATCATACCGTTATAATATCGTTTCTCGGACGATGGATCATTCTTCAGGAACATAATTTGTGCTCCTTCCTTTATTGTCAGGAGTTCATCCGCAGGATACGAATATTCGGGAAAATTACCTTCTATCTCGGCACGAAAATGATACGCCTTGCCGGGCAAAGATGCCAGTTCACGGTCATTTACTTTCTGTGCCTGATAATTATGTGTCGTCAGCCGAATATATCCTTCTTCTTTTTGTGGCTGGAAACCGGGCTGATAACGACGGTTCAGCTCATTCAGCACTTCATCATCAGCCTTATTTTCCCGGATTTTATTTAATAAAGACAGGAAGAACGTGTCACTCTGCCGATAGACTTTTTTAAGTTCAATAGTCATATATGCCGTCTCTTTCAACGCATGACTCGCAAAGAAATAAGGGGTCTCGTAATGCTTCCTCAACAGTTCCCATTCATTATCTTTCACAACGGGAGCCAATTGTTGCAAATCTCCAATCATCAACAGTTGCACTCCGCCAAACGGTTTCTCTCTATCACGATACCGCCGCAGAGTTGCATCCACCGCATCCAACAAATCGGCGCGCACCATACTAATCTCATCAATAACGAGTAAATCCATGCTACGAATTATGTTCCGTTTTTCTTTACTGTAACGGTAATGCGTTTGGGAAGAATTAAAGGTAGTTTCCGGCACAAAAGGAGCAAAAGACAACTGAAAGAAAGAATGAATCGTTACTCCTCCCGCATTGATGGCTGCGATCCCTGTCGGTGCCAATACAACCATGCGCTTAGGGGTGTGTTCTTTCAATCGTCTAAGAAATGTCGTTTTTCCAGTTCCGGCTTTTCCGGTAAGAAATAAATGTGTGCCTGTATTTTCAATGAACTGCCAAGCTAGCTGCAGTTCCGGGTTATTTTCCATGCTTTCTCTAATTTTGGGTAAAGGTACTGAATATTCTTTTTCTTTCGTCTTGATACGAAAGAAAAAGAACCAAAAAGAAAGAATCAAGGCTGCGTTTTTCCGGCTACTCCGGTGCTTCCTCCGGCTAAAGGGCAGAAACTCGCTACGCTCAAACAGTCTGCCCTTCTTAACGCCGAAGGAAACACCTGCGCTTGACGCCGGAAAAACGAGGCCGGGGAACCCGTGCGGCGTAGCGACCTTTGGTATACGGAATATTGCATTGTTTTAAAAGACGTATAACATGGAAAACTTTGCTATATAAAAGCCGCAGACGTTATACGACTAAATATAGCAAAGCAGAACAATATATAATAGAAATATAGAATACGATATAATAGAGATAGTAGAGATAGAAAGATACAGAGAGTTCCTTCCTAATACCCCTCACGAACATCATACAGCAAACCAGCCGCCGGACTCCCCCCGGCCTACTTTTTTCTCCGTCAGGCGAGCGCCCGTAACGTAGCGTTAAGAAGGGCAGACTGTTTGAGCGTAGCGAGTTTCTGCCCTTTAGCGAAGTGAAGGAAGCGAGTAGGAGAAAAAAGTCAGCCTTGAATTTTTCTTTGCTTCTTTCTTTTGTTTCAAGACAAAAGAAAGATGATTACGAGACAAAAGAAAGACGATTAGAATTACTTCATAGATCCCCCCACAATATCCAGCAACTCATTTGTAATCGCCTGCTGACGACTCTTATTATACTGCTTCGTCAAATCCTGAATCAGTTCATTCGCATTATCCGTAGCCACTTGCATAGCCAGGGTACGTGCAGCATGTTCCGATGCATTAGAGTCGACGGCAGCAGTAAAAATCTTCTGGCTCAATACTGTTGGTATTAGGCTGGCGATCAATTCTTCCGCGTTCGGTTCGATGATATAATCATTGGCAATTTCATGCTCCTCTACCTCCTCTTTGTTCTTTCTCTCCTCTTCACTTACCACATTCGTCAGATTAATGGGGAGATACGTCTCCCGGAGAAGAATCTGTACCCCCATTGATTTGAAGTGATGATAGATTATCTCCACACGGTCCACTTCTCCTGCCACATACATATCCATCAATCGGTGAGCCAATTCGGCAGCCTCCTGATACGTCGGTTTGTCGGAGAGCGTCGGAGAAGCCTCCTGCGGTTTGAATCCCATTCGTTTGACCGCTTCATCCACCTTCTTGCCAATTGGGAATATCAAGATATTATCCTGTCCCAGAGTGCGGAACTCCCCGATCGTTTGCATCATCATTTTGATGACGTTGGCATTGAAAGCACCACAAAGAGAAGTGTTTGAAGAAAAGACGACGATTGCTACACGTTTCACTTCACGCTCCTGCACATAAGGAGATTTGACAGACAGGTCCGCGCTTAGGAAATTAGTCAGAATCTTGTTCAACTTCTTCTGATAAGGCAGCATATTCTCAATGGCTCCTTGTGCCTTGTGTAATTTGGCAGAAGCCACCATCTTCATTGCTGAAGTGATTTTTCGGGTACTTTTTACCGAATTTATTCTGGTTTTTACTTCTTTCAGTGAAGCCATAGCGATAATTAAAAATTAATAATTAAAAATTAAAGAGCCGATTAGAGATAAAGAGTCAATCAGAGATACTGTTTCGCCACCATAGCGGCAGTCTCTTCAATAGCCTTAATCACGTTATCGTCGATCACACCCGTTCTCAAAATGTCCAATACGTCCTCCTGGTGATTCAGTTGCAGAGATTCGATAAAACTGCGTTCAAAGTCCTGCACCTTATCCAATGGGACATCATGTAGAAGTCCGTGTGTACCACAATAGAGGATAGCAATCTGCTGCTCTACGGGCATCGGGCTGTATTGCGGTTGAATCAACAACTGACCGTTCTTACGTCCCTTATCAATAGTCAGGGCAGTAATCGGGTCCATGTCGCTGCTGAACTTGGAGAAGGCTTCCAACTCGCGATATTGCGCCTGGTCAATCTTCAATGTTCCGGCCACCTTCTTCATAGCCTTAATCTGTGCGTTACCACCTACACGGGACACGGAGATACCGACATTGATAGCCGGACGCGTACCCTGGTTGAACAAGTCAGTCTCAAGGAATATCTGTCCGTCGGTGATAGAAATCACGTTCGTCGGGATATAAGCCGATACGTCACCAGCCTGCGTTTCGATGATAGGCAATGCAGTGAGCGAGCCGCCACCTTTCACAATCCCCTTCAGACTTTCCGGGAGATCGTTCATTTCGCGTGCCACTTCCTCCTGACTGATAATCTTGGCAGCACGTTCCAACAGACGGGAGTGCAGATAGAAGATATCACCCGGATAAGCCTCACGACCGGACGGACGGCGAAGAATCAGCGAAACCTCACGATAAGCCACCGCCTGTTTGGAAAGGTCATCATAAACCACCAACGCATGACGGCCGGTATCACGGAAATACTCGCCAATAGCAGCACCCGCAAATGGAGCATAATACTGCAACGCAGCCGGATCACCCGCCGTGGCAGCTACAACCACCGTGTAGTCCAGTGCTCCGTACTCACGAAGTGTATTAACGATAGAAGCAACGGTAGAACCCTTCTGACCGATAGCTACATAGATACAATATACAGGGTCGCCTGCCAGGAAGTTAGTGCGCTGGTTGATAATCGTATCAATCGCAATAGCAGTCTTTCCCGTCTGACGGTCGCCGATAATCAACTCACGCTGTCCGCGACCGATAGGAATCATAGCGTCCACAGCCTTCAATCCGGTCTGCAACGGCTGGTTCACAGGCTGACGATAGATTACTCCCGGAGCTTTCCGTTCCAAAGGCATATCATACAGTTCGCCACCAATCAACCCTTTGCCGTCGAGCGGTTCGCCCAGCGGATCAATCACACGTCCCAGCATGCTCTCTCCTACACGGATGGAGGCGATACGTTTGGTACGCTTCACGACGAAGCCTTCTTTGATTTTGTCCGTCGGACCCAACAGTACAGCACCCACGTTGTCCTCTTCGAGGTTCATCACGATTGCTTTGATACCATTGTCAAACTCCAGCAATTCATTGGCCTCGGCGTTCCGCAGTCCATAGATACGCACTACGCCGTCACTCACCTGGAGCACCGTACCGATTTCGTCAAGTTGCACATTGGCATTGATTCCTTCGAGCTGCTTGCGCAATATATCGGATACTTCGCTTACTCTTATATTTTCAGACATTATACAATTCTCCTATTCTTATCAATAAATTGTTGTTTCACTCGCTTCAACTGCGTGGCAACGCTTGCATCCAGCCGGTAGCCGTTGACGTCGAAGATAAAGCCACCCCCGATAGAGGGATCTATCACTGTTTCCAGTTCCATCTGGGCGTGCAAGACATGCTCTGCTGCAGACCGAATCCGGTCTTCCGTCTCTTTATTGACGGGAACGGCCGTAATCAATTTGCCGGTTCCCATATGCTTCAGCTTCCGGTAGAGATCCAGATACATCAGACTGATAAATTGCAGATAGCCTTCACGCCTGTTTCGCAGTACCAAAGTGATAAAACGGACAAACTCTCTGGTCGATTTACTGTCACCATCGGCAGCTGTACAGACTAACGCCAACTTTTCCTTGGTCATGATGACGGGATTATCAAGCGCTTCGCGCAGACCGGGCTGTTCACTAAAGCTGTGTGACAGGGTCAGAAACTCCTGATACAACCTGTCTTCCAGACCTCTTTCCTGTGCGTATTCAATGATAGCTTTTGCATAACGCATTGAGAGTATTCCGACTTCCATCTTCCTTAGTTCTTATTCGGGGTTAGTATTTCATCCAGCATGCGGTCGATCATGCCCATCTGTGCTTCCTTGTCCTCAAGACTCTTACGGAGCACTTTCTCGGCGATGTCAACAGAAAGCACGGCCACTTGGCGACGGATGTCGCGGATTGCTTCGTCTTTCTCCACCTGGATTTGTTGTTTCACCGCATCAAGTTCTTTTTGTGCGGCAATTTCGGCTTGTTTACGGGCCTCGTGAACAATCTTGTCACGTTCTTCCATTGCTTCCCTCAAGATGCGTCCTTGCTCTTTGTTGGCGGCTGCCACCAATGCGTCACCTTCTTGTTTCAGTTTAGACAACTGGGCATTAGCTTCCCTCGCCACCTCCAAAGACTGGTCGATATAGGTCTTACGGCCTTCCACCATCTTGATGATGACAGGGAAGCCGTATTTCGCCAATATCACGAACACAATCCCGAATGAGAGAAACATCCAGAACAGCAGGCCACTATCAGGTAATAGTAATGACATAATCTTTATTTACGATTTTACGATTTATAATTTACAATTTCGCAGCTGACCATTGTATCAGGGTCTCCCCCATTTAGAAACATGGTTTACGCCTGCGAAATTCGCTTGTTATATACCTGATTAAAGGAAGAACACCAACAGACAAACTACTACCGCCAACAAAGCCACACCTTCAATCAAGGCGGCGGCGATAATCATGTTCATACGAATGTCTCCTGATGCTTCCGGCTGGCGTGCGATAGCTTCCATTGCCGAACCACCAATCTTACCAATACCCAAACCAGCTCCGATTACTGCAAGACCTGCACCGATAGCTGCACCTAATTTACTAACTCCTACTGCTGCTGCAGTGGCTTGTAACAATACTGATAGTAACATAATTTTCAGTTTTAAAATGGTTTATATTTTCTCTTGTTTTATTATTTAATCACTCATTCCGCGCGTTTATTCCGTATTCATTCAATCACGTTTTCACCGCGTTTCATTGATTATTCTTCTGTTTTCACTTTGGCTCCTTCCTGTGCCAGTCCGATAAACACTGCCGACAACATCGTAAATACATAAGCCTGGATGAAAGCCACCAATAGCTCAAGCGCATTCATAAAGATGTTGAACAATACGGAAGCCACCGTGAGTGTACCGTTCAGCGCAGGCCCCATGCTTGCCGAGATAAATATCAGGCAAGTGAGCACCAGCATCGCCATGTGTCCGGCCAGCATATTGGCAAAAAGACGGATCATCAAAGCAAACGGTTTCGTGAAGATTCCGAAGAACTCGATGAACGGCATCATCGGCACAGGCACTTTCAGCCACCAGGGTACATCGGGCCAGAAAATATCTTTCCAGTAATGTTTCGTACCGAAGATATTAACCGCAAGGAACGTGCAGACTGCCAGCACCATCGTGATAGCGATATTTCCCGTCACATTCGCACCTCCGGGGAAAAACGGAATCAATCCCATCATGTTATTGATAAAGATGAAAAAGAACGCTGTCAGCAGATACGGTGCAAACTTCCGGTAATTGGGGCCTACACAACTCTTGATGATGTCGTCGTTCACCATCATGATGAACATCTCCATGAATCCGATAAATCCTCCCGGCGCTTTGGCTCCTTGCGGACGCTTCCTGTACCAGTGTGCCACGCACAACACGATAACGAGCAGCAATACGCTGTTGAACAGCAAAGCAAACGTCACCTTCGTAATAGAAATATCCCAGGGACGAACCTGTTCGCCTGACGCGTCATACTCTACCAATTTGCCTTCGTACTTGCTTCCTGCGGGAGCGATGGAAAGTCCTTCATACGTACCTCCATTCTCTTCGAGACGGGAAGAAAGGAACGTGTGCCAACCTGAAGTGCTACTATAAACAATAATAGGTAACGGTATAGTAATATGCGTGTTACCCCATGTTGTAATATGCCATTCGTAGGAGTCACCGATATGTCCGAACACAATTTCTTTCACATCAACCGTGTTCTCCTGTTCCTCCTTCGGAGTAATCTCGTCCTGCGTCTGCTGCGCCACCACTTCCCCCTCTTGCTCTTGCGCAAGAACCGGCAAACTGACCGCTGCCATCAGGCAGAACAGAATCAACGGAGCTACTATGTTATGCAACTGTTTCATGTTTCTTCTTATTTTTCTTTTTCCGTTTCTGATTCATCTCAAAAGAGAAGAAAAACCAAGTTTCGAATATGAGATATATCAAATAGAACGAGATAAATGTCAGTAAAAAAGCTCTGGCTTCTTCGCGTACAGCAAGACAATAAATCAAGACGAGAATCAGCGAAAGAATCATCTTTATCATTTTCATTGCCAAATACAACAGTAACATTCTCTGCGGAGCGTGCCGCCGGCAAGCGTCGAACATATAGATGCTGGCCAAACCGAAGAAATAAAAATAAACCGGTATAAACGGATACCCTCCGAAATAATGCCCCGGCAGAGCGAAGTGTAGGATAACAGCTCCAAGCAGCGCGCTAGTCACTGCAAATAAGGTATGCCAACAAATAAAGCTCCGTTTAGTTTTACTAATATTCATCATGTTACTGTGTTTTTCTGTAAGGTTATAATCTCGTTCTTTTCAATCTTTAGATGCTTAATCTTTGTGCCGGAAGGCTTCCGTCAGGAAACACAAGCAGAAACCGTACCGTCACTCATTTCGACAAAACCGCCCTGAATATCCATCGTATGCTCTTCTCCCTCCATCGTCGTATAACTCAATGTTCCTGCTTTCAGCGACGATACAATGGGCGCATGTCCCGGAAGAATAGAAAACGAACCGATCATGCCCGGCAATGTGACAATCTTCACATCTCCGTCGAATATGCTCTTTTCGGGCGATACTATACTCAAATGCAGTTCTTTCATCATTTTATATTTTTATTTTTTCGCTTGTTCCAGCAATTTCTTACCTTTCTCTATTGCTTCCTCAATCGTGCCGACATTCAGGAAAGCCTGTTCGGGAAGATAATCCACTTCTCCGTCCAGAATCATCTTGAATCCCTTGATGGTATCTTCAATACCCACCATCACGCCCGGAACGCCTGTAAACTGTTCGGCTACGGCAAACGGTTGCGAAAGGAAACGCTGCACACGGCGGGCGCGGTTCACTACCATCTTGTCTTCTTCCGAGAGTTCTTCCATACCGAGGATGGAGATAATATCCTGTAACTCCTTGTTACGCTGCAATATTTGTTTCACTCGCTGCGCAATGTCGTAATGTTCCTGGCCTACAATGTGCGGGTCGAGGATACGTGATGTAGATGCCAACGGATCGACAGCCGGATAGATACCCAACTCGGTGATCTTACGATCGAGCACGGTAGTCGCGTCCAAGTGGCTGAAAGTCGTTGCAGGAGCGGGATCGGTCAAGTCATCGGCAGGCACATACACCGCTTGTACGGAGGTGATAGAACCTTTGCGGGTAGACGTGATACGTTCCTGCATCGCACCCATTTCCGTGGCCAGCGTAGGCTGGTAACCAACGGCGGAGGGCATACGTCCCAAAAGGGCCGACACTTCCGAACCTGCTTGCGTGAAACGGAAGATATTATCGATAAAGAACAGGATATCGCGTTTCTCACCTTCTTTACCGGCGTCGCGGAAAGATTCCGCTACTGTCAGTCCGGACAGTGCCACAGAGGCACGTGCGCCCGGAGGTTCGTTCATCTGACCAAAAATCAGCGACACTTGCGATTTCTCCAGTTCGTTATAATCTACTTTCGAAAGATCCCAGTGACCTTTTTCCATGCTTTCCTTGAATGCTTCGCCATAACGGATAACGCCGGATTCGATCATTTCACGCAGCAAGTCATTACCTTCACGGGTACGTTCACCTACTCCGGCAAATACGGAGAATCCGTTATGTTTCTTGGCGATATTATTGATAAGCTCTTGGATCAATACGGTTTTTCCCACACCGGCACCACCGAACAAACCGATTTTACCACCTTTGGCATACGGCTCGAGCAGGTCGATTACTTTGATACCCGTGAAGAGGACCTCTTGCACAGTTGTCAAATCCTCAAATTTAGGGGGGTCGCGGTGAATAGAATACGCACCATCGCGGTTGAGTCCTTTCATACCGTCGATCGAATCACCGACTACGTTCATCAGTCGTCCTTTAATCTGTTCGCCTATCGGCATAGTGATTGGGCCTCCGGTGGGATACACTTTCATGCCTCTCTGAAGTCCGTCGGTACTATCCATCGCTACAGTACGCACCGTATTTTCGCCGATATGTTGCTGAACTTCTACAACCAGTATTTTGCCGTTTGGCCTCTTTATCTCCAGTGCGTCGTGGATGCTTGGCAGCACCAGTTCCGCATCCGTACCTTCAAAGTACACATCGACCACAGGGCCGATGACCTGCGAGATATGTCCGATAATCTGTGACATAAGCAATCTCTTTTATTTATATTATTCTTTTTCTCTCTTTTTTGACCTTAATAATATGCTAAGGAATGAACATTTTCCGCGTTTTACCTATTCAATATTATAATAAACAGTTGAGTTCTATTTTTGTTCAACTATTTTCTATATCCGATAAACTTCTGCCCTTAGATATAGTTAAAGAAACAACTGCACAAATGTAGAAACAATTCCGTGTCGTTGTTACTCCTTTTTCATAATTTGTCGTTCGCTAACACTTATTAGACCAACAATGACTACAGATTGACCAATTCGGGCAAATTTCTGTTACAAATCAACAGCAAAATAAGTTTTGTGATAATAATCTATCAATAAACTAAATTTTCGCCTCCAGTTTCCTTTCTCATTGTTTAAAATCAATGATTTAGCCACAACATAAAATAGTAGCACAAACAACTAGTTTTGTGCTCGAACACAGCAAACGCCGTTTTTTCACGCTTTCCTTAAGAAAGTTAAAGATACGTCCAACGAAAGAAAACATAAAAAGAGAAATATAATCAACGCCTATACAATTATTATCTCATTTTTTTGCTGTAATTTTGCACTACTAACATAAAACACTCAAAATGATGAAGAAAATACTGTTACTAGGTTCTGGAGAACTAGGAAAAGAATTTGTAATTTCAGCTCAACGTAAAGGTCAGCACATCATTGCCTGCGACTCATACGCGGGAGCACCTGCTATGCAAGTGGCTGATGAATTTGAAGTATTCGATATGCTGAACGGTGAAGAACTGGAGCGAGCCGTAAAAAAACACCAGCCGGACATTATCGTTCCGGAGATTGAAGCAATCCGCACGGAACGTTTGTATGACTTCGAAAAAGAAGGCATCCAGGTAGTTCCCAGCGCCCGCGCCGTGAACTTCACAATGAATCGTAAAGCTATCCGCGACCTTGCCGCTAAAGAGCTCGGACTAAAAACTGCCAAATACTTCTATGCCAAAACATTGGACGAGCTGAAAGAAGCTGCCGCTAAAATCGGCTTCCCTTGTGTCGTTAAACCGCTAATGTCATCCTCCGGCAAAGGACAGTCGCTGGTGAAAAGCGCCGACGAACTCGAACATGCATGGGAATACGGATGCAGCGGAAGCCGTGGTGATATCCGCGAGCTTATCATTGAAGAATTTATCAAATTCGACAGCGAAATCACCCTGCTCACCGTTACTCAGAAGAACGGGCCTACCCTGTTCTGCCCTCCTATCGGACACGTGCAGAAAGGTGGCGATTATCGCGAAAGTTTCCAGCCTGCACACATCGATCCCGCACATTTGAAAGAAGCGGAAGAGATGGCAGAAAAAGTAACCCGTGCGCTGACAGGCGCAGGACTTTGGGGAGTTGAGTTCTTCCTAAGCCACGAAAACGGAGTCTATTTCTCCGAACTTTCTCCACGCCCCCACGATACCGGCATGGTGACTTTGGCAGGAACACAAAATCTGAATGAATTTGAATTGCATCTGCGTGCCGTGCTCGGTCTGCCTATTCCGTGCATCAAGCAAGAACGGATAGGCGCAAGTGCCGTCATTCTCTCTCCGATTGCCAGTCAGGAGCGCCCTCAATATCGTGGACTGGAAGAAGTGACCAAAGAAGAAGATACCTATCTCCGCATTTTCGGCAAACCGTTTACACGTGTCAACCGTCGTATGGGTGTGGTGCTTTGCTACGCTCCGCTCGATGCTGATTTGGATGCGTTGCGCGACAAGGCTAAGAGAATTGCAGAGAAAGTAGAAGTTTATTAATACAAGAAATTCAAAGATAAGATGAATAGAATCCGCCAGGTAAACCTGTCTGATATTCCAGCATTGCAAGAGCTATATCAGCATACAATTCTGACTGTGAACCGAAAAGATTATACAGACGAAGAAGTAGCAGATTGGGCTTCGTGCGGAGACGATACATCACATTGGGGTGAGCTTTTCGAAGAGCAACATTATGTGGTTGCAGAAAACGAAGAAGGCGTGATTATAGGCTTTGGCTCTGTCAACGATGACGGATATATGCACACACTGTTTGTTCATAAGGATTTTCAGCATCAAGGCGTTGCGACATCTTTGTATAAATATCTCGAAGCATACGCACGAGAAAGAGGTGCGAAAAAATTAACATCGGAGGTTAGCATCACGGCAAAACCATTTTTCGAGAAACAAGGTTTTCAAGTCGATAAAGAACAAAAGCGGAAAGCTAATCAAATGCGTCTGACCAATTATAAGATGAGTAAAAAGCTCTCCTTTTATTAATAAGAAAACTCCAACCAATGCGACTTTATCCGTCACTTGGTTGGAGTTTTTTCTTTCAGCCTTACGCCCATTCGGTTTCAGCATCAAAAAAAGACAAGCCTTCACCCACTCTTCCCGTTCTATCCCACCATTCCCGTTCAGGTCGGGACTTAAATCCTATGCCCATGACTATAGCATCTGAATGCTATCATGATTCAAAATGATGTGCCCGACGTAGCTGAACTGGAAGGACGATGGAAGGATGGGCAGAAAGAAAAGCGGAAGGCGAAAAGAACAGTCAAATCGAGATAGCTTGTAAAATGAAAGAAATGAGACTTACTACCGAAATGATTATGCAAGGCACCGGATTATCGGCAGAAGAGATCAACGCCTTATAATATATCCATAAAATAAATCCCTACGAAGAATCGGTATCGGATGATTACAACAAAACTACCGTTTCTTACTCAAGAAACGTTTAGCCAAATATTTACGGACCGGTTCATCATACAGTTTCAGACACAGATAAGCAAGCACGATACTTAAGACAAAGACGCACACGGCTACATGCCAAGTCTCTCCCAACGTATAGAGCTTATTCTCAATCAGCCATGCATAAAACAGGTACATCAACGGATAATGGATCACATAAACCGGATAGGATATATCTCCCAGAAATTTGCATATCTTTGTCGATTGCACGTCCGTAGTAGTGCCCGACGCTCCTATCCACAGAATGATAGGGAAAGCCACAATCACACAAAACGCTTCATAAACACCATTCATGCAAAGCGGCTCCATTCCTTCGAGATAAGGAACAGAGAACAGGGAAATCAATGTAATGGTACATATCCAAAATGCACCTTTCACCTTCATAGGCTTGAAGTTACGCGACATCAACATACCCAACGAGAAAGGGAAAAGCATACGTAGGGAGCCGCCCAGGAAGTTAACCCCGTCCAGCGTCCAGCCCACTCCTATATTTCCATAAGTGGAGACATTGAAGACAGCGAACGACGCCAACGCTGCGCCCAGCAACACCACAAACACCGTCAGCGCCTTATTGGACAAGCGGCGGATGAACAGCGCATACAGGATATTACCGATATACTCGAAAAACAACGACCAGCAAGGACCGTTCAACGGAAACATCTCACCGTTACCACGAACCTCGTATCCTACACCCGGCATGGCAGGAATGAAGAATATCGTGCAAAGAAGAGACAGCATTATCATGGAGATGGCTACGTGTGTTCCGTCCCATTGTACACTGCCCTGAAGGCAAAACGCAACGACACCCAACACGGCACCCATAACGACCATCGGATGAAGACGAATCAAACGGCGTTTAAAGAAATCTTTCATGGTGAGACTCTTGCCCCAACGGTCGTCATAAGCGTAACCGATTACAAAACCCGAAAGGATAAAGAAGAAATCCACGGCAAGATAACCGTGATTGAGAGTCTCAATATTGCCACCACTGGCAAAAGCGTAGCCCTCGAATACATGATACCATATCACCATAAGAGCCGCTACACCGCGAAGTCCGTCAAGAAGATCATAATGTGCTTTGGTGTCTGCAAAGGCTGAAGAAGAAATATTCGACATCTGTTTTTCTATTAGTTATTATTTTCAGATGGCAAAGATACAGTTTGCAAAACGAAGTTCTTTTGCTTAAAAGCAAAAAAGCCCCGCCAAAAACTATTTTTTAGCACGTACCCGGCTAAGCGTGTAGATAGAAATACCCAAAAAGGCAGCCACATACTTCAGCTTCACCCGGTTTATCAGTCCGGGATAACGACGGTTGAACTGCTCGTACCGTTCTTTGGGCGAAAGCTGAAGCCGTTCCACAAACATGTGGCTAAGCTCTTTATTGACATTCTGGTGTAAGATGCGCCCCCAGTTGGCTATGTCGATATAGGTTTCGTAGAGCATATTCAGCTTGTCGATATGGATGACGTAGATTTTGCAATCAGAAAGCGTTTCAATGCTCTCCACCGACGGTTGCTGATAGTAGAGCGAATCCATGCCGAACGTAACGTCGCCTTCTAGCGTGAACCACGTAGTAGTATCCTGCCCATTGTGGTGGAATACGGAACGGGCAATGCCCTCTTCAATGAAATAGACCAGGCGGTCTGTCACCCCCGACTGGACGATATAGGTATCTTTAGGATAATATCGCAGTTCCATATTTGCTTGAAGCGCCTGAAGCGCTTCATCGGATACCGGATAGATTTCTCTGATTTTATGAATGATGTTTTCCATCTTGAGATTCCTTACTTGATTCGACAGATTACCAGACGGACCTCAATGACGCACTTTAGGATACTTATTATTGAAACGGAACCCTAAGCCGAGCATCAAATAATTAGGTGTCTGAAAGTTTTGGAGATTGTAACCGATGTGAAGGAAAGAGTTGCGCGTCACGTCTATCTTCAACGCAAAGACCTGATACAACCCCCGCAAATCGCCACGTCCCAGCACATTCGTTCCCAAACCGACACCGATGGTAAAAAACGGCATTACGTACTCCGCCCGTCCCGAAAGTCCGAGAGCAAGCTGATGCTGAATGCCCGGCACAAAAAACCTGCGTCTGGAAGTCCCGCTGCCTCCATCGTAATCGTACTCCACAATTCGGTCTTCGGTGTACACATTGGCACTACCGTCATAGACACCGTCTAGCGAGAGGCCGAATCGCAGCTTATAATTGAGGTTGTACATCGGAGCAAAGTTGAATCCCGCCACGGGGTAACTGCCCGGCGAGGCTATCTGCTTCCCGCTTTCTACGTACACGCCTTTCCGTCTCCACGAGCCGAACAACACAAGGTCGTAACTAATATGACGGGGAAAACGGGAAATATACGGCTTGACCAAAGACTTGGTCAGGTCGGATTCTTCACGGTTGAAGTTGTACACCAGACCGATTTTCGCTCCGGTAGTGTTCACTCCTGCGTTGGGGAATTTGGTGTTACCGTTGGAGAAATGCGTAAAATCTCCGCCGATGATAAAATCGAAATAACGGGAAAGCGACCAATTGAGGTAGATACCTGCATTGAGAAATGCGTTCACCCGTGAACCTACCGCTCCATTGTAGGAGTTGTAATCGTTATCGTATGGTTTCCATCCGGCGGAAAGACCGAAATTCCACTCGTAATTGAGCGAAAGACGGGGATTGAAACGGGCTATGCGTGCACCTTGAAAGACGTAGAACGTCACCGGGTCACCGAGTTGCTTACGGTCGCCAAAGGTGGTGACGGCCAAGCCGAAGCCTTGGTAGGCTCCACCGTAGATACGGTCGGCACAGGTGTTGGGGCGAAACTTAAAGGAATATTTCAGATGAGCGGCAAAGGAACTTTGAATGGGCTTCCACCGTTCGTTCTCTCCTTGCAGGAAAGGATTGGTGGGGAACACGTATTGCGGCCGGGCTTCTATCCCCAACCGATGAATGAACCGATGGGGAACATAGGGAACTACCGTGTCCATGCCACATTGCGGGAAACTGTTGCGCCGGAATCCATGAAGTTCTTCCTGCAATCTACGCACTTCTTCACGAAGTTCGCGGACGTCTTGCCGGAGCTGCTCCACGTCTTGCCTGACCTCTTTCATCTCCTGCCCCACTTCTTGCGCGCACAACGAAGCAGCAGGGAAAAGCAAGGCGGAACAGAATAGGACGATTTCCCGTCTGGGTATCTTTACTCTCATATAATAGCTTGGTTAGTCTTTTTTCAGAACGAAGTTTATAAATGGAGCTTCTCAATAAACTGCGCTACATGATAGCCATCCATCAATCCATGATGGCAAGTGACGGAAACGGGCATCAGCAACCTTTCTCCTTCGCGGAAGTATTTACCGGTGGAGATTTTGGGAACGCTGTCGCCCGAACGCATATTGGCGGGATGCTTCATATCGGTGAAAGAAAGCCACGGCACAGCCGAATAATGAATGGCATTGGGATGAAACGTACCTCCTTTGTTGAGTCCCGTAGTGGCTTGCAGACGTTCCATCTCGGCTTTTGCTTGACGAATAAAGACGAGTTCGTCCGGATCGTATTCAAAGGCGGCAAAAGAAAAGGTGTGGTCGGCACGGGCCACAGTGGCTTCGGGCAGAAGACTATCATAGCACACCACTCGATCGCCTTCGATACGGTAGCGGAACTCTTCCACGGCAGCTGCGGCAGTCACAATGCGGTGAAGGACGAGCAGGGAAAAGGAAACACCTTTGTCTTTGGCTTCCTGATACGCGCACGTACAATCTACATTGACCGTCACTCCAAAAAACGGATCGTCAAAAGCACTGAAATGTTCGTAATGTTCTCTTCTGTTCCAAGTAGCAATATCAATGATCTTCTCTATCTGATTCATTCTAAACACTCTTTTTTAAGTTTCACCACAGAGGGCACAGGGGACACAGAGATTTTATAGAGTTTTTATAGAACTTTTTCACCGGATTAATGCTATTGATTCCATTGCTTCCGGTCTTACCTTACCGAAAAAACTCTGTGTCCTTTGTGTCCTCTGTGGTGAATAAATTACTGATGTTGCTCACGCAACAAGTCATTCACTGTCTTCACCGGGTTAAAGGTAGAAAGAGGAACTTCTACAAAGACGGTATTCCAGTCGCTCATCGCACCATTCCACAAGCCGGGAAGTTCGAGGGCTTTCAGGTCTTTACCGTTCTTCGATTTGTAGGAGATGAAGCCGGTGGCTTTATCTACATATTTCACCAGGTCGAATTTATGTCCTTTATAATCACGCACAGCGCATACAAGATCTACCGGATTGAAGTGCGTACCCTTCTCGAACATTTCTTTCTTCTCCGGATCGTCCATGTCGATCTGCGAGCTTTCGAGAATTTGCAGGGAGATGGTTCCGTCGCTGTTGTAGGCAAGGAACGGACCACCGCCGGGTTCGCCTACGTTCTTCACCATTCCGCAGACACGCATCGGACGGTTGAACTTGTTTTTGAGGTAGATGGCCAGTACGGAGTCTTCGAGGTCTTTTGTTTCCGGGTTCTTGCAGAAGAGCTTCTTTTGCAGGAATTGAAGCATTTCCATCATCTGGTCGTGCGTATACTTACCGCTGTCGAGCAGCGTGAGGTATTCGAATACTTGTTTTTGCAGGGTCACGAGCACTCCGGCAATCAGTTTCTTATATGTAACGGTGTCGGCTTTCAAACGGTCGGGCACTACGTTGTCGATGTTCTTGATGAAGATGATGTCTGCGTCCAAGTCGTTCAGGTTCTCAATCAGCGCGCCATGACCACCGGGACGGAACAGCAGTTTGCCGTTGTCGCGGAACGGTTGGTTGTCCATATCGGCAGCAATGGTGTCAGTACTTGGCTTCTGCTCGGAGAAGGTGATGTAATAGTCTACGCCGTAACGTTTGGCGAAGTCATCCACTTTTTCCGTCACGAGCTTCTTGAAAAGTTCGCGGTGTTCGGTAGACACGGTGAAGTGCACGTTCACTTTACCGCTCTTGCCGGCTGCATACAGAGCGCCTTCGGCAAGATGTTCCTCCATCGGAGTGCGGGAGCCTTCGGGATATTTATGGAATTTGAGCAGACCTTTCGGCAGTGCGCCATAGTTCAGTCCGGCAGTCTCCAGCAGGGCGGACACCACTGCTTTATAGTTGCCTTCTTCCATCAGTCCGGGAATGTCTTTTCCGGAGATACGCTGGCAGGCCACATTCAGGTCGTCATAGAAAGCAAAATTCTTGATTCCGTCAAAGAAGGCCTGCTCGAACTTGGTAGTCGGCTGGTCATAATCGGCGGACAGAAACTCGAATAGGTTCTTAAACATACGACTTGCAGCACCGGAGGCAGGCACAAACTTCACAACAGTCTTATCTGTGTTTGTATATGCGTCCCAGGCGGCCAGATAAGCCTTCTGTTCTTCTGCGTCGGGAGCTAATATGCCCTTTTCGATGGAAGCTGCCGCATCCAGTTTTAAAAAGGGAAATCCCGTCTGGAAGCATGCTAATTGTTCCGCAATTTGCTCTTCCGTGATGCCTTTCTTGGCAAGCAACTCTTTGTCCTGTGTCGTTATCATAATATCTAATTTTATTAATTGATGCCCAAAAATACAAAATGTTATTTACTTCTTGCCGAATAACCGGAAAAAAAACTACTTTTACATCGAATTAACAAGATTGAATATGGACGACTTTTTTACATTGGAGGAAAAAAAGGAGCTTTTTTCACTCTATCGACATTTATTGCAGTCTGCCGGAGACAGTATTTCCTGGAGAGATTGCCAAAAGTTAAAGAAACATCTTATCAAGGCGGCCCAATGTAACGGTCTGCAACGCAATAACTTCGGGATGAATCCCGTCATCAGAGATTTACAAACAGCAGTGATCGTTGCCGAGGAAATCGGTATGAAAGGTTCATGCCTGATCGGGATCATGTTGCACGAAATCGTGAAAGGTCATGTATTGTCTATCGACGAGGTGAACGCTGAATATGGTGAAGACGTGGCAAGCATCATCAAGGGATTGGTGAAAACGAACGAGCTGTATGCCAAAAGTCCTGCCATCGAGTCGGAGAATTTCCGTAATCTGCTACTGTCGTTCGCGGAGGATATGCGCGTAATCCTGATTATGATTGCCGACCGCGTGAACGTGATGCGCAAAATTAAGGATACGGGCAATGAGGAGGACCGGCTCAAGGTGGCAAACGAAGCGGCGTATCTGTATGCTCCGCTGGCACACAAGCTGGGATTGTATAAGCTGAAATCGGAACTGGAGGATTTGTCTCTCAAATATACGCAGAAAGAGACGTATTATTTCATCAAGGATAAGCTGAACGAAACGAAGGCTTCCCGCGACAAGTATATCGCCGCTTTTATCGAACCGATCCAAAGGAAGGTAGCGGAAGCTGGACTGAAGTTCGACATCAAGGGACGCACGAAGTCAATTCACTCGATATGGAACAAGATTCAAAAGCAAAAGACTCCTTTTGAGGGGATTTATGACTTGTTCGCCATCCGTATCATACTGGATTCGGAACCGGATCCGGCGAAAGAGAAGCAGGAGTGCTGGCAGGTGTATTCGATTGTGACGGATATGTACCAGCCGAACCCGAAGCGTCTGCGCGACTGGCTTTCGATACCGAAAAGTAACGGTTATGAATCGTTGCACATCACCGTGATGGGTCCGGAAGGGAAATGGGTGGAAGTACAGATACGTACCCGACGGATGGACGAGATCGCGGAACGCGGACTGGCTGCGCACTGGAGATATAAAGGTATCAAAGGCGAAACAGGCTTGGACGAATGGCTGACTTCCGTACGGGAGGCATTGGAGAACGCGGAAAATGACTCGATGAAGGTGATGGATCAGTTTAAGATGGATCTCTACGAGGATGAAGTGTTTGTCTTTACGCCCAAGGGGGATTTGTTCAAGTTGGCCAAAGGAGCTACGGTGCTCGATTTTGCTTTCCATATACATAGTAAGTTGGGATGCAAGTGTATCGGCGCGAAAGTGAATGGTAAGAACGTGCAGTTGAAGCAGAAGTTGAACAGCGGCGACCAGGTGGAAATCATGACTTCAAACACCCAGACTCCGAAACAGGACTGGCTGAGCATCGTGACGACTTCCAAAGCGCGCACCAAGATACGGCAGGCGCTCAAAGAGATGGTGGCACGCCAGCATGCGTTCGCCAAGGAGACGCTGGAACGGAAATTCAAGAACCGCAAACTGGAGTATGATGAAGCGACCATGATGCGCCTCATCAAGCGTTTGGGATTCAAGAACGTGACAGAGTTTTATCAACGGATTGCTGATGGCGGACTGGATGTGAACGAGATTCTGGATAAATATATCGAACAGCAGAAACGGGACAATGATACGCATGATGAAATTGTTTATCGCAGTGCCGAAGGGTATAATTTGCAGACCGCACAGGAGGAAACGACGGCTAAAGAGGATGTACTGGTGATTGACCAGAATCTGAAAGGACTGGAGTTTAAACTGGCTAAATGTTGTAACCCCATTTATGGCGATGATGTGTTCGGGTTCGTAACGGTGAGCGGTGGAATCAAGATACACCGGTCGGATTGTCCGAACGCGAATCAGATGCGCGAACGTTTCGGCTACCGGATTGTGAAGGCCCGTTGGGCGGGCAAGTCGGAAGGTACGCAATATCCAATCACGCTGCGCGTTGTAGGACATGATGATATTGGTATTGTGACAAATATTACTTCTATTATTTCGAAAGAGAATGGTATCACACTGCGTTCCATCGGCATTGATTCGCACGATGGTTTGTTCTCGGGTACACTGACGGTAATGGTGGGTGATACAGGGCGTTTGGAAGCTCTTATCAAGAAGTTACGGACAGTGAAGGGAGTCAAACAGGTGAGCAGGAATTAATAAGAGTTACGGCAAACACGCAAAAACAGTGAACGGTGAACATTTGCAGCAAGATGCGCAATTTGTTCACCGTTCGTCGTTTTATGGTTTGCAGAAGGTGATCTGCTATTTGTCTCTCTTCTTTCTGATAGGGTATTTATCTTGTATCTCCGTTGATGATTATCTTACTTTCTTCTTTTTATAATAAGGATAAGTGGCCAATACAAAGAACAACAAAGCGATGGAAGCTACCATCTGTCCGATATGGAGCATCTTGTCTGTATTCAATTCTAAGTAGCACGCAGTAGCAATACCCAAGGAGATGCCGACTTCGCTTGCCAGCAAATGGGTAGTGTTGGCTGTCCCGCGTTGGCAATGATGGGATAGTTTCACGAACATCACCAGAAATTCCGGCATGGTTAAACCTAAACCCAATCCCAAGAGTACGGAAGAGATGCCTATCGAAAGGTCTGTATTCAATAAGGACATGGCTACCATTTCCACCCCGATTCCTATAATGACCAGGCGCAGCGTTTTCTCTTTGAAGAAAAACAGGCGCGCGAAAAACAGGGAGACAATGTATCCGAGGGTTGTGCCTACAAAGAACGGTACGGGGATTCCCACGTTTCCGAGTACGAAATCGTTTAGAAAAGGGTGTACCAATGGAATCAGTAAGCCCGGAACGAATGTTATCAGAATCAGGTTGATGGCGGGAACCCATCCACGAAGCAGCAAGAAGCGGTCGAAGGAATAGAGTTTAGTGACAATCGGCGCACGGAAAGGTACATATACCCCTGATAATACGAGGATTCCCACAAGTCCGGTTATGACAGATACGGTAAGCAGGTTTTGGAATGTGTAGCTTTGGTAGAGCCATACTCCGAGGATGACACCCAAGAGCATTCCCAGGCGTGCCGTCCACGAGAAGCTGACATTTCCCGCGCTCCGCAATGTGGAGTTGGTGATGTCGATAGCCAAGGTGATACCGGCAGTAGTGCCTATGCCAAAGGCTAGTCCTTGCACGGTGCTCAACAGGATTAGTTCTGTGAGGTTCGTCACAAAGGCGTATCCAATCGTCGCCAGTACCATCAAGGCAGCGGCAAACATACATACGTATTTACGTTTGTAGGCATCTACCAGGTAGGCATGGAAAGGACCGATGAGGAACATCCCCAAGGTGAAAAAAAGAAAGATTGCTCCTGTCTGTGCGACCGACACTCCGAGACGGTCGGCCATCTCTACGGAAAGCACCGGAAATAACACATACAAGGATATAAACAACAGCAAATTAGCTACACATATCCGCATAAAATGAACTGTCCACAATTTAACTGCCATATACTATCTTAATATTGTTCCTTCTCGTTGGGGAAGTAGCAATTCTTCACATCGGAAACGTAACGGCTGATGGCGTCGGTCATCACCGTGTACAAGTCAGCATAACGACGCAAAAAACGCGGACGGAATCCGTTGTTCATCCCAAGCATATCCTGAATAACCAATACCTGACCGTCTACATGGCCACCGGCACCGATTCCGATGATAGGAATAGTAAGCTCGGAAGCTACACGCTCTGCAAGGGTAGCAGGGATTTTTTCGAGTACAATGGCAAAACAGCCTGCTTCTTCCAATAAATGAGCGTCGCGAATCAGTTTGTCGGCTTCGGCTTCATCTTTGGCGCGTACGGTATAGGTTCCGTATTTGTTAATGGATTGAGGCATGAGTCCCAAATGTCCCATCACAGGAATACCGGCGCATACGATACGTTTCACCGTGTCGATGATTTCTTCACCGCCTTCGAGCTTCAATGCGTCAGCGTGGCTTTCTTTCATGATGCGGATAGCGGAAGCAAGCCCCTCCATCTCATTGCCTTGGTAAGATCCGAAAGGCATATCAACTACCACCATCGCACGCTTTACACCACGTACTACGGATTTGGCATGATAAATCATTTGGTCGAGTGTGATAGGTAATGTAGTCACGTTACCTGCCATTACGTTAGAAGCGGAGTCGCCTACGAGGATTACGTCCATTCCCGCACCGTCTACAATCTGTGCCATTGTGTAATCATACGCAGTCAGCATAGATATTTTTTCGCCTCTCTGTTTCATTTCGACCAAGCGATGAGTAGTCACCTTTCTTGTGTCATCTGATATATAACCAGCCATGTCTTTTTTAATTAAAAATTAATGATTAAAAATTAATATGGCGCTGAACGCCTTTCAAAAATCGCGGCAAAGTTATAACATTTAATTCATAACAGAGAAGGAAAAGCAAAAAATCCTTTCAAACGCCTCGCTTAGATAGCTGGGAGGCTATCTAAAAATAAAATCGTTATTTATGAAGAGAAATCATTTTTTCGTAAGTCATGCCGGTAAAGTCATCTATAATAGAATGGGCTTTTCCGGTGATAGCTTCGCGTGAGTTGGTGGTGGCAAGTCCGATCACGGTTGCCCCGGAAGTCATGCCGGCTTGCAGGCCGTGGAAAGAATCTTCAAAGACGTAGGAGTTTTCGGGAGTGGCTTCAAAGATTTCCATTCCCAGCAGGAAGCAGTCGGGAGCGGGCTTTGAACGGGCAAACATTTCTCCTGTCAGAATACGGTCTACCATTCCTTTAAATTCGGGATGAGCATTGTAGACGTTTGCCATCTTCTCTTCGTTGGAGCTGGTGACTACGGCAATCTTTGCACCGTTCCGGCGAAGATCAGCTATGAAGGCTTCTACTCCGGGGATGTATTCGTAAGACATCTTTTTCTCGTAAATATTGAGTTCAGCGGTTATTTCGAGCTGCGCTTCGGGTTTGTCCGCAAAATGCTTTTCATAGATTTGCGATAGTGTCTGTCCCTTGATACAGCGTCCGAAATCTTCTTCATTCAGATATTTCCGTCCTTGCTCGTTCCAAAAAACAGTGTACTGCGTTTCTGTATCCATGATAACACCGTCAAAGTCGAAGAGTGCTGCAATTGTTTTCGTTGTATTCATATTAAACTGTCTTTTTACCTAAAACGTTAAACCTTGTGTATCTATCACCGCAAAGTTCCGAATAATCATCGAATCAGGCAAATAATTCGTACCTTTGCAAAACTAAAAAAAACGTAACATACGTTTTTATCCAACAAAATCGACTGGCGCATGAGCAAGAACGACCCACATATTTTAGGCAAAGAACGTATTGGCAAGTTGCTGTTACAATATTCCATTCCTGCGATTATAGGAATGACGATTACTTCTATCTACAACATCATTGATAGTATCTTTATCGGACATGGCGTAGGACCGATGGCCATTGCCGGACTGGCTATCAGCTTCCCACTGATGAATCTTGTTGTCGCTTTCTGTACATTGGTTTCGGCAGGAGGTTCCACCCTCGCTTCTATTCGACTGGGACAGAAGGACATGAAAGGGGCTACGGAAATTTTGTCACATACGTTGATGCTTTGTATCACAAATTCTCTTTTCTTCGGTATTCTGTCTTTTATCTTCCTGGATGATATACTGACTTTCTTCGGAGCCAGCCAGGAAACGCTTCCGTATGCACGTAGCTTTATGCAGGTGATTTTACTGGGAACTCCCATCACTTACACTATGATCGGGCTGAACAACGTGATGCGCGCTACCGGATATCCGAAAAAGGCTATGCTTACTTCGATGGTGACAGTGGTGGCTAACATCATCCTCGCTCCTATTTTTATCTTCCACTTCGAATGGGGAATGAGGGGGGCGGCTACGGCGACAGTTATCTCGCAGTTGATCGGTATGGTGTGGGTGGTGAGCCACTTCACCAAGAAAGACAGTACGGTGCATTTTGAGGGGAATATCTGGAAGATGAAACGAAGAATTATAAAAAGTATCTTCGCCATCGGTATGTCTCCATTCCTGATGAATGTGTGTGCGTGTGCCATCGTTATTATCATCAATAACAGTCTGCAAAACTACGGGGGCGATATGGCTATCGGCGCGTATGGTATCATCAACCGGTTGCTGACACTTTATGTAATGATTGTGTTGGGGCTGACTATGGGTATGCAACCAATCGTGGGCTACAACTTCGGAGCACAAAAAATAGACCGGGTGAAACAAACATTGCGACTGGGAATTATCTCCGGAGTAGTGATTACGAGCAGCGGGTTCGTGATTTGTGAGTTCTTCCCTCATGCAGTATCGGCACTCTTCACCGATAGCGATGAATTGATTGATTTGGCGGTAGGCGGTATCCGGCTGACTGTGTTGATGTTCCCGTTTGTAGGGGCACAGATTGTAATCGGTAACTTCTTCCAGAGTATCGGCAAAGCTAAAATCAGTATTTTCCTTTCGCTGACGCGTCAGCTGCTTTATCTTTTGCCTTGCTTATTACTTTTCCCTAACTGGTGGGGATTGAAAGGTATCTGGATCAGTATGCCGGTATCGGATGCGCTGGCATTTATTACGGCTGTTGTCAGCCTGATGATTTACATCAAGAAGGTTTCCAAACAGCATCCGGCAATAGCAGAATAAGGCGACGTCTGCCCTATTCTGCCATTTAGTTTATTCTGCCTTAATGCTATTGACCGGATTCTCGTTCGCAATGTGCCATGCTTTCAGAACGACACAGATAACAACCAGTAATTGGACGAACAAGGCAGCAGCTGCAAAAAGCAATGGATTCAAATCAATCTGCTCGGCAAACTGGTCGAGCCATGCCTGCCCTGCAAAATAAGAAACAGTAGTGCCTACTAGGATAGAAATCACTGAAACGTATAAAATGTCACGTGTCAGTAATCCGAGGATATGAGATGCTTCGGCTCCATTCACTTTCCGGATAGCTATCTCTTTGCTCCGGCGCTGGGTTTCATCGTTCACATAGCCAATCAATCCCATGATAACGATCAGCAGGATAAAGGCGGAAGTGATCCAGACGGAATTGCGGAAGCGGTATACGTCTTTATAGATATTTTTCACCATTTGATCTACTAGGATAAAACGCAAGGATATATTCGGATAGGTGTTTTCTACAAACTCGTTCAGACGTTTCAGATTCTCGTTATATGGTTCTTTCAAACGGACATCAAAGGCGTGGTTGGCATTTTCATCTCCAATTAGGACAATAGGAGATTGCGACCCATAAAAGCTGTTATTGCGAATGTCACGAAATACACCTACAATCGTTCCTTGAATGTCATTCACTGTTTTACCTACTGCTCCGTCGGTCCATTTCATCAGACGCACCAGTTCTTCGTTTACCAATAAGTCGTTCTGCTTTTTCAGCGTAGTGCCTTCTATAATCTTAATACCCATTACTTCAGGATAGTTGTAATGGCAGGAGTTGAAATTAAGGGTGGCAATCCGCTTACCGTCATTTCCCATCAGTCCGCGTGTCCAGTACTCTCCCAACACCCCATTTACGGCAACGGTCACTCCTTCTACCATCGGCTGGCGGTTCAAATCGTCTTTGATATGCTCTACCGATTCTTTAGGCAACCATGTCTGCGCTTGAGCTAATCCGGGCACGACGATACCCATATCACGGCTCATCAGATGACTGTACTGCAACAGAGTGACCAGCAACAATCCCAAGACGAAAGAAACTCCCGTAAACTGCACAAACAACAACGAACGTTTCCATCCTTTCTTCCCATCTGTATACCGGCGGAATACTTGCGTGACAGGGATACGGGAGAATAATCGTCCCGGTATGCCACCTGCCAGTATGAAGAGAACAAGGATAGTGAGCAACGGTACCCACAACGTTTCCCAAGTGAAAAGTGAGGAAAGACGGACGGAAAGTAAATCTTCAATCAGACCACGCGCATTGATTATCAGTAAGAAACTAAGCAATACGGAAAGAATGACAAGGATTCCCGTCTCTGCCATAAACATTCTGAAAATATGGGTGGAACTGGCTCCATTGCACTTATGCACTCCCACTCCTTTTGCACGACGGCTTAAAGTAGCAATGGATATCAGCATATAGTTCATGATAGCCACAAAGAAGATAGCAAAGCCCAAAAATCCGTAAATGACCAAACGCTTTTGTACATCGGGAGAAGCCAGATGACGTTTCACCAATGGAATGGCGCTAAATTCAATTTTCCAGCCATCAAACTCTAATGCGGTATATTTACCGATCACCCGCTGAATGTCAGCATTCACTTTGTCAATGTCCGAAGCATGGCGCAAACGAAGGAAAGCATAAAAGACATCATTTCCTCCCCAACCGGCTCCTGCATGATACCCTCCATTTTGATGAACAGATATCACGAAATCATGAGTGAGCATCGTATTTTCCGGTACATCTTTGTAGATTCCACGTATGGTCAGTGTGTTTTGTTTTTCAACAGAAAGCACTTTCCCGACAGGATTTTCATCCCCGAACGTCTCACGGGCAAAATGCTCCGAAACAAAAACGCTTCCGGGCATAATCATATCTTTGGGATTACCTTGCAACACCGGTATGCCGAAGGTTTGAAAAAAACAAGTATCTGCAAAGATGTAATCTGCATCGGGCAACAGTTTATCTTCATAATAGATATTAGCGCCACCCATCGAAAGGACACAACTGGCTACTTCTATTTCCTTCGGCATCTCTTCTGCCAAAGTAGGTGCCACCACATCGAAAACAGTATAGTCATAACCGATCTCTCCATCATCACCTGCGGTTTTGCCTGTGCTAAGATTAGTCATCTGACAACGTACGAGTGCCAGGCGTTCCGCCTCCGGATAGCATTGCTCATAGTTTAGTTCAAAGGCTATCTGCGAGAAAAGCAGAATACCGATAGTAAGCCCTAAGGAAAGGGAAATGATTCGTATGATATTCGATCCGCGTTCACGCAATAAGGTACGTATAGTATAATAGATTTGTCTCATGGTTGGTTCTCTGTTTATGCCTTTACACTTGCTACAATACTTCCATCGAATAAATGTACGGTACGATGTGCGAAACTGGCATCGTGCTGTGAGTGGGTCACCATGATAATGGTTGTCCCCTCTCTATTCAGTTCCGTCAACAGGTTCATCACTTCCGCTCCGTTCTTTGAGTCAAGGTTACCCGTAGGCTCATCGGCAAGGATTAGCTGAGGATTGGTAACAACCGCGCGGGCTATCGCCACCCGTTGTTGCTGTCCGCCGGAAAGCTGTTGAGGAAAATGTTTTGCACGGTGGTTGATATTCATTCTTTTTAGAATGTCTTCTACCATTCGACGGCGTTCGGAAGATTTAAGGCCTAAGTAAGTGAGCGGAAGTTCCACGTTCTCATAAACGTTCAATTCATCTATCAGATTAAAACTCTGGAATACAAAGCCCAGTTTACCTTTACGGACACGGGTACGTTCCTTTTCTTTCAGGCCGGCTACTTCTTCCCCCATCAGCAGGTAAGAGCCTTCAGTGGGGTTATCTAACAGGCCGAGGATGTTTAATAAGGTGGATTTTCCACAGCCAGACGGTCCCATGATAGCAACAAATTCTCCTTCTTTTACTTCAAGGTTCACATGATTTAACGCAACCGTCTCCACTTCGGTAGTGCGGAATACTTTACTAATATTTTCAATCTGTATCATCTTCTTTATTTATGATGTTGTTCTACATAGATTTATTTCCGGTTTTACTATTGACGTTTTTAGTCATGCAGAAAGTATGCCAAACAAGAATAGCTATTCATTTTCAACCATTTACCTTTTCTTAGCTTCCCAAACATCGTCTAATTATTAGACAGGACCGTCTAATTATTAGACAAATCGGATACTGTTCCATATCTCCCATTTATTGTTCAAAGAGTCCTATTTGCCTGTTAGGCGATTGTTCATCCAAATAGAAAACTTTATCTTTGCGTTTAGTTTTCTAGACTATAAACAAAATAATTATGATAAGAAAGAATGTATATGTATTCATGTCGTGCTTTTTACTTTCCGGATGCGGCATGATAGATTACCACCCATACGATGTCCGTATCAGCGGCGAAACAGAGGTCAATGCACATAATATCGAAAGAATAGAGGCAAACTGCCAAGGCAAAACCACCATACGCTTTGTGACTATGGGCGACTCGCAACGATGGTATGACGAAACGGAAGATTTCGTGAAAGAAATTAATAAACGGAATGATATCGACTTCGTTATTCACGGAGGGGATATGAGCGACTTCGGACTAACCAAAGAGTTTCTCTGGCAAAGGGATATCATGAACGGACTTAACGTGCCTTATGTAGCCCTTATCGGCAACCATGATTGTTTGGGAACGGGAGAAGAAACATACAAGGCAGTATTCGGGCCCACTAACTTCTCTTTCATCGCAGGCAACGTGAAATTTGTCTGCCTGAACACCAATGCGCTGGAGTATGACTACTCTGAGCCTGTGCCCAACTTCACCTTTATGGAACAAGAGATAACGAGCAGGCCGGACGAGTTTGAAAAAACTGTCATTTGTATGCACGCACGCCCTTACACGGATGTATTCAACGATAATGTAGCTAAATTATTTCAACATTATATCAAACAATACCCGGGAATACAAGTTTGCACAGCTGCCCACACCCACCATTATCAGGACGATGTGATCTTTGATGATGGAATACATTATGTTACCAGTGATTGTATGGATTACCGTACTTATCTGGTTTTTACAATAACCCCGGAAAAATATGAATATGAACTGGTTAAATACTAACAATATCTTGCGAGCAGGAGTATTATCCGTACTTCTGTTACTTCCCGGTCTGACTTCAGCTACTTGCAAAACAGATACAATCATAAACTCATACAAGGCTGATTCACTCCGTTTCATTATCAAAGATGATTCAATTATCACTTTTCGCACAGGAGATTCCATATTTACGATTATTAAAGCGGACTCTGTATTACCGGTTGCACCGAAGCAGGTGAAACGCAGTCGCTACGATAACCGGATTCACCGTTTCCGCAGCCACTGGGAACGGATTATCCCGACGCACTCCAAAATACAGTATGCCGGAAACATGGGATTGATTTCTTTTGGTACGGGATGGGATTACGGGAAACATAATCAGTGGGAAACGGATATATTGCTCGGATTTATCCCGAAATATTCGTCAAAGAAGGCTAAAGTAACCATGACGCTCAAGCAGAACTATATGCCCTGGAGTATCAACATCGGAAAGGGTTTCTCTACGGAACCTCTTACCTGCGGGCTTTATATGAACACTGTGTTTGGCAACCAGTTTTGGGTGAATGAACCGGAACGTTATCCGAGAGGTTACTATGGTTTCTCCAGCAAAGTACGTTTTCATGTTTTCATGGGACAACGGTTGACATACGATATTGATCCGCAACGTAGATTTTTGGCCAAGTCGGTGACTTTTTTCTATGAAATAAGTACGTGCGACCTGTATGTCATCAGTGCGGTAAACAATAGCTATCTCCGTCCCCGTGATTACCTTAGTTTATCATTCGGATTGAAGTTCCAGTGGTTATAGATTGAGAAACCAATGGTCATAAAATCAATTTTGAATTTTGAATTACGAATCTTGAATTATAACATCCTTTTTTCGTAAGTTTGCGCTTTACAAACTTGAACGAAAATGAGTAAATCAGGAACAATCATCATTGTAGACGATAATAAAGGAGTGCTGACCGCCATACAACTCCTTTTGAAAAATTATTTTTCCAAGGTCGTCACACTCTCCTCTCCTGTCACCCTGTCCAGTGTCATAAGGGAGGAAACACCGGAAGTAATTCTCCTGGATATGAATTTCACATCAGGCATCAACACCGGTAATGAGGGTTTATTCTGGTTGCATGAAATAAAAAAAGTACGTCCGGAACTTCCGGTCGTACTTTTTACGGCTTATGCCGACATCGAACTGGCTATCCGGGGGATTAAAGAAGGAGCAACCGACTTTATTGTCAAGCCTTGGGATAACCAAAAACTGGTGGAAACCCTGCAAGCCGCAGCAGCTTCTACGCACAACGACAAGAAAACGGACAGCAAGGAAGAAACGACTCACTCACCTATGTATTGGGGAAAAAGCAAAGTGATGCAGCAACTCCGCGCACTGATTGAAAAGGTAGCCATCACCGATGCCAATATCCTGATAACAGGCGAAAACGGAACGGGGAAAGAAATGCTGGCACGAGAGATTCATGTCCTGTCCAACCGCAAATACAAAGAAATGATTGCAGTGGATATGGGGACTATCACAGAGTCTTTATTTGAAAGTGAGCTTTTCGGACACGTAAAGGGTTCTTTCACCGACGCACACACCGACCGGACCGGCAAATTTGAAGCTGCCGATAACAGTACGCTGTTTCTTGATGAAATAGGCAACCTGCCTTATCACCTGCAAGCAAAGCTACTGACTGCCATCCAACGGCGAAGCATTGTGAAAGTGGGAAGCAACACTCCGATTCCCATTCATATCCGACTGATATGCGCAACCAACCGGAATCTGCAAGAGATGGTAGTGAAAGGTGAATTCCGGGAAGATTTGCTCTATCGTATCAATACCATTCATGTAGAAATCCCTCCTTTGCGGGAGCGGAAAGAAGATATTATTCCACTTGCCGAAAGGTTCATGGTACGCTTTTGCAAGCAATATGACAAGGTATTGATGAAGTTCACTCCCGACGCTAAAGATAAATTGAAAGCACACCTTTGGTATGGTAATATCCGTGAATTGGAACACGTGATTGAAAAAGCTGTTATCATCAATGATAGTCCGCTCGTTCCCGCCGAATTGTTCCAATTATCAATTCCACGGACGGAGAGTCAGGAGAAAAGCATTTCTACGCTCGAAGAAATGGAAATGCAGATGATACGGAAAGCACTCGACGCTTGCGCAGGAAACTTATCCGCAGTAGCCGTCCAACTGGGAATAACCAGGCAAACTCTTTATAACAAGATGAAAAAATTCGGATTATGACAGTGCAGCTTCAACAAGCAGGCGTTCAGTATTGGTTCAGAGTCTTGCTGACTGTACTCTTCTGTGCGTCGTCTGTGTGGTTCGGTATACATCAATCATACGGTTGGTTAGGAGTCAGTCTTTGTTTATTGGTTCTTAGCGTACTTTGGCAAATCCGCCTTTATCGCCTCCACACCAAACAAGTGCTCTTTATGATTGATGCGCTTGAGAATAATGATAATACGTTTCATTTTACCGAAGAAAACGGTACTCCCGAAAGCAAAGAAATAAACCGGGCGCTCAACCGCGTGGGACATATCTTACATAGCGTGAAAGCAGAAACAGCCCAGCAAGAGAAATACTACGAACTGATTCTCGACTTTGTCGGTACAGGATTAGTAGTGCTCAATGATAATGGAGCCGTCTATCAAAAGAACAAAGAAGCACTCCGTCTTCTGGGACTGAATGTGTTTACACATATCCACCAGTTGAGTCAGGTGGATGCGCAGCTTATGGAGAAAATAGAAAACTGTCGTCCGGGAGACAAACTACAAGTCATATTTCACAATGAACGGGGAACGATTAACTTATCCATCCGTGTGTCGGAAATCAATGTACGTAATGAGCACCTGCGCATCCTTGCTTTGAATGATATCAATACGGAACTGGATGAAAAGGAAATAGATTCATGGATTCGGCTGACACGGGTGCTGACACACGAGATTATGAACTCTGTGACTCCCATCACTTCCCTCTGCGATACGCTTCTTTCGATATCAGCGAATAAAGACGAAGAGGTAAATCACGGATTGCAGACAATCAGTACGACAGGAAAAGGGCTGCTTGCCTTTGTAGAATCGTACCGGCAATTCACACGTATACCGACACCAGAGCCCTCCTTGTTCTATGTGAAAGCATTCATAGAAAGAATGGTTGAGCTTGCCTGTCATCAGCATCCATGCGAGCATATCCGATTCCACACAGAGATTACCCCTGCAGACTTAATCGTATATGCGGACGAGAATCTTATTTCACAAGTAGTTATCAATCTTTTGAAAAACGCAATTCAGGCAATCGGCAATCAGCCGGATGGGAGAATTGAGCTGAAGGCGTCCTGCAATGACATGGAAGAAATATGGATTGAGATAAAAAATAATGGTCCCGAAATCCCGTCGGAAATAGCAGAACATATCTTCATTCCTTTCTTTACTACCAAAGAAGGCGGTAGCGGGATCGGACTTAGCATCTCCCGCCAAATCATGCGCCTCTCGGGAGGAAGCCTTACATTACTACGGGAGAAAGAGACAACGTTTATTTTAAAATTCAAATAACTATTGATATATGATACCTACACTAGTCAACAATCCGCTATTCCGGGGAATCACTCCGGAAAGACTTCTTGCCGATCTGGAAGAGATCAGTTTTCATACACGTTCTTATAAGAAAGGAGAAATCCTGGCACGACAGGGAGATGTGTGCAACCGTCTTGTCATCCTGACCAAAGGGAGTGTGCGTGGGGAAATGATTGACTATTCGGGACGTCTTATCAAGGTGGAGGATATAACTGCTCCCAGAGCGATTGCCCCTCTGTTCCTGTTTGGTGAACAGAACCGCTATCCGGTGGAAGTGACTGCCAATGAACCGACAGAAGTTATTGAGCTTCCTAAACCAAGTGTTTTGAGTTTGTTCCGCAAGAATGAGCAGTTCTTGGAAAACTATATGAACCTCTCCGCCAATTATGCACGGACTTTATCGGATAAACTTTTCTTCATGTCATTCAAGACCATTCGTCAGAAACTTGCCTCCTACCTGCTCCGCCTATACAAACAGCAGCAACAGGCACATATCACCCTCGACCGTTCGCAACAGGAGTTGAGTGATTACTTCGGAGTGTCCCGCCCCTCCCTCGCCCGCGAACTGGCACACATGCAAGAAGACGGACTATTGATAGCGGACCGTAAACATATCACTATTTTACAGAAAGAAAAACTGGTCCGACTCATCCAATAATACCCCGGTTTAAGAATCATTTATCAGATTGTGAGTATTTGAGATAAAAATATTCATTGTTGTAACATTGGTTACAGAATCACCTGAAACCTTTCTTCTACTTTTGCGTTCAATAAACAAACTGTTAGACTAATTAAAAACGTAAAAGTTATGAGTATGTTCTGTTATCAATGTCAAGAAACCGCTATGGGTACGGGTTGTATCTTAAAAGGTGTATGCGGTAAAACTTCTGAAGTGGCTAACCTGCAAGACCTGCTACTCTTTGTAGTACGTGGAATTGCTGTCTACAACAAACATCTGCGCAAAGAGGGACAGTCTTCTGAACAAGCAGACAAATTTATCTACGATGCTTTGTTCATCACCATCACCAATGCCAATTTTGATAAAGTGGCGATCACCGAAAAAATCAAAGAAGGACTGAAACTGAAAAAGGAACTTGCCGGTAAGGTAAAAATAGAAAATGCTCCTGACGAATGTCTTTGGGATGGAAACGAAGATGAGTTTGAAGAAAAATCAAAAACGGTCGGTGTGCTTCGCACGCCTAACGAGGATATACGCTCACTGAAAGAACTCGTACACTATGGCCTGAAAGGAATGGCTGCCTACGTAGAGCACGCCCATAACCTGGGTTATCAGTCACCGGAGATATTTGCTTTCATGCAGCACGCATTGTCCGAATTGACCCGCAATGATATTACAGTGGAAGAATTGGTTCAATTAACACTGGAAACAGGAAAGCATGGAGTATCGGCAATGGCACAGCTGGACAAGGCAAATACGAGCAGTTATGGTAATCCGGAAATCTCACAAGTGAATCTCGGTGTCCGCAATCGTCCGGGTATATTGATAAGCGGACATGATTTAAAGGATCTCGAAGAGTTGCTGGAACAAACGGAAGGTACAGGGGTGGATGTATATACGCACAGTGAAATGCTGCCTGCGCACTATTATCCTCAACTAAAGAAGTATAAGCATCTGGCAGGAAACTACGGAAATGCCTGGTGGAAACAGAAAGAGGAATTTGAAAGTTTCAACGGTCCGATCCTGTTCACAAGTAACTGTATTGTTCCGCCACGTGCGAATGCCAGCTACAAGGACCGCATTTACATCACAGGAGCTTGCGGTCTGGAAGGCGCACATTATATCCCCGAACGCAAAGACGGGAAACCGAAAGATTTTTCGGCCCTGATTGCTCATGCCAAACAATGCCAGCCACCCGTAGCCATCGAAAACGGAACACTCATCGGTGGATTCGCTCATGCACAGGTGACAGCTTTAGCGGATAAAGTGGTGGATGCCGTGAAAAGTGGAGCCATCCGTAAGTTCTTTGTAATGGCAGGATGCGACGGACGTATGAAAAGTCGTGAATATTACACGGAATTTGCTCAAAAGCTACCTGGCGACACAGTGATTCTTACGGCAGGTTGCGCCAAGTACAGATATAATAAATTAGCTTTAGGTGATATCAACGGGATTCCAAGAGTGTTGGATGCGGGACAATGTAACGACAGTTACTCACTGGCCGTAATTGCTCTAAAACTGAAAGAAATCTTCGGGCTGGACGATGTGAACCAACTACCTATCGTATACAACATAGCATGGTATGAACAAAAGGCGGTCATTGTTTTATTGGCATTGCTGGCTTTAGGAGTGAAACATATTCATTTAGGACCTACTCTTCCCGCTTTCCTTTCACCGAATATAAAGAACGTATTGATCGAGCAATTCGGAATCGGAGGTATCAGTACAGTGGATGAAGATATTGTGAAGTTTCTATCATAAATGATAAGGAAACAGAAGGGTATTTTACAGGCAGATTTCCTTCTATAAAATAGTGACGGTATTTGATAAGGATAGTGACGGTATACGGCAATGATACCGTCACTATTTCCATCATATACCGTCACTATCTTTTTTGTACATAATCGGGAATCCTGCGTTTATTCTTTATTCTCGAATACCGGCTTCCTTTTATAGTGGTTTCCTTTTTAGTAGAGCATCAATCTTCTCTGGGCAATATCAAATTGAGAAGTACTCCTACCAAAGCTGCCAGTCCGATGCCGGACAATGAAAAACCGCCCCAGCTAAAAGCTGCGCCACCAATCCCGACAGTCAGTGTCAAAGACACAATAACGATATTTCTTGTACGGCTCAAATCAATACAGTTATTCACAAGATTAGCAATACCTGCACAGGCAATCGTTCCGAAAAGCAGCAGCATGATACCACCTAACACCGCACTGGGTATGGATCTTAGCAATGCGCTGATTTTACCGATAACGGAGAATAAGATAGCGGAAATGGCAGCTATTCGGATCACTTGCGGATTAGTAATCTTTGTCAATGACATGGCTCCTGTCACTTCCGAATAGGTAGTCACAGGAGGACCACCCAGCAATCCGGCACAGAAACAGGCCAGACCATCACCCAATAAGGTACGGTGCAATCCCGGGTCTTTCACGAAATCTTTTCCTGTAACCGTATTCACCACATAAATATCACCAATATGTTCGATCACCGGAGCAATAGCTACCGGAATCATAAACAACACCGGTTCCCATGAGAATTTTGGAAAGACGAACTGCGGCAATCCAATCCAGGCGGCATCTCTGACGCCGGACAAATCCAAACCATAGAAGATCCATGCAGCCAGATACCCCACTGCAATCCCACAAAAAATAGGAATCAGCTTCAAAAGTCCTTTAGCTTTCATCGAAACAACAACCGCAGTCACCAGTGAAAGGAGCGCCAGCACCCAGTTCTCTTTTGCCATATTCACTCCTGTTCCCGCCAATGACAAACCTATCAGAATAATGACAGGTCCTATGACAACAGGAGGAAACAGCTGTTCAATCACCCGCACTCCCTGCCATTTGACAAGCGCACTCATCAAAAAGTAAACTAATGCAACTCCAACCATGCCAGATAAGGTACCGGGCAACCCATAAAGTTCTGTCGCTTTAATGATAGGCGCAATAAACGCGAAACTACTCCCCAAAAAGATAGGAACCTTTCCACGCGTAACAGCATGAAAAATGAGCGTTCCAATACCTGCTGTAAACAGAGCTGTCGAAGGATCGAGCCCTACCAATAACGGCACGAGTACCGTAGCTCCGAAAGCCACAAACAAGAATTGTACCCCCACCACCCCTTTCCTTAAAGGTGTAAGATTATTTGAATCCATAAGTATAATGTAGATTAATCTCTGCAAAATTAGTCTTTTTAGACAATTTAACTCCCTTTTTTCACAAAAATACATCTAAAAAGAGGTTTTATTTGTTGTTAATAATGTGTAACTTCGCACAGTGAGAATTAAAACGACAATTTTATAACTTTATAATATATTGCCTATGATATTTACAGCAGAAAACACCCTACTTATCGGTTCTATCTTACTTTTCGTCAGCATTGTTGTTGGAAAAACCGGATATCGCTTTGGAGTACCTACTTTATTATTGTTCCTCGTAGTAGGAATGTTGTTTGGAAGTGACGGGCTCGGCCTGCAATTCCACGACGCGAAAGACGCGCAGTTTATCGGTATGGTCGCCCTTAGCATTATCCTTTTCTCGGGAGGTATGGATACGAAATTCAGAGAAATCAAACCTATTTTAGGTCCCGGTATCGTGCTTTCCACTGTCGGAGTACTGCTCACAGCTCTTTTCACCGGGCTCTTTATCTGGTGGATATCAGGTATGAGCTGGTCTAACATTTATTTACCTATCACTACTTCCCTGCTTCTAGCCTCTACCATGTCGTCTACGGACTCAGCTTCGGTGTTCGCCATTCTCCGTTCACAGAAGATGAATTTAAAACACAACCTTCGTCCCATGCTGGAACTGGAGAGCGGAAGTAATGACCCGATGGCCTATATGCTTACCATTGTACTGATACAGTTCATTCAGTCGTCGGGTATGGGAATCGGAGCTATCGTGGGGTCTTTCGTCATCCAGTTTATCGTCGGTGCGGCTGCCGGATATGTACTCGGAAAGCTCGCTATCCGAATGTTGAATAAGCTCAATATTGACAATCAGGCCTTGTATCCTATCTTATTACTGGCATTTGTGTTTTTCACGTTCTCCATCACCGACTTACTGAAAGGTAACGGATACCTTGCCGTATATATTGCCGGTATCATGGTAGGAAACAATAAAATCATGCATCGTAAGGATATCTACACCTTTATGAACGGACTAACCTGGTTGTTTCAAATCATCATGTTCCTTTGCCTGGGACTGCTTGTTAATCCACACGAGATGTTGGAAGTAGCTGCCGTGGCATTGTTGATTGGTGTCTTTATGATTATTATCGGCCGGCCGTTAAGCGTATTCCTCTGTCTGCTTCCATTCCGGAAAATTACGATGAAATCACGTATTTTCGTGTCCTGGGTAGGATTGCGCGGCGCAGTTCCTATTATCTTCGCCACCTATCCGGTAGTGGCAGGCGTAGAGGGTTCAAACCTCATCTTCAACATTGTATTCTTTATTACCATCGTGTCATTGGTGGTACAGGGAACAACGATTTCTTTCATAGCCCGGATCTTGAATCTTTCCAAACCGCTGGAAAAAACAGGAAATGATTTCGGAGTCGAACTCCCGGAAGAAATAGACTCTGATCTTAGTGATATGACCATCACCAAAAACATGCTGGAAAAAGCGGATACATTGAAAGATATGAATCTCCCGAAAGGCACACTGGTAATGATTGTGAAGCGTGGAGATGAATTCCTGATTCCCAACGGAACGCTGAAACTGCATGAAGGAGATAAACTGCTGCTTATCTCCGAAAAATCAAAAGAAGAAGAAACAGATTCTGACTAACATCCGAAAAGATTTATTCTATACACTATAACTGATTCGTCTCCACGCATGAAACCTCTTGTCTTTACAAGACATTCGTTTCTTCTTCATGCGTGGAGACGAAATGTTTTAAATAGGCCCAATAGGCTAGCTTTAAGGAAGAAACACAGAAGCGCCTTAGCAAGCCGTAAAAATTGTTCATTTCCCCTCCGTTAATTAACCGTAAAACTTGAATTTAAAATTCGGTTTACATCAGCGAAGTATTAATTTTGCGCAGTTTTAAACTAAATGTGCAAAAATCGAATGGAACAAGAACATCAGTTCATTGATTATATTGAGCAAAGCATCATCAAAAACTGGGACAAGGATGCCTTAACTGACTATAAAGGAATTACCCTTCAATATAAGGATGTAGCGCGTAAAATCGCTAAATTTCACATTGTTTTGGAAAGTGCCGGCATCCAGCCGGGAGATAAAATTGCTGTTTGCGGACGTAACAGTGCTCATTGGGCAGTTACTTTCCTGGCAACGATTACTTACGGAGCCGTTATTGTTCCTATTTTGCATGAATTCAAGGCAGATAATATTCATAATATCGTCAACCATTCCGAAGCCAAATTACTTTTCGTCGGCGACCAGGCTTGGGAGAATCTGAATGAGGATGCCATGCCTTTATTAGAGGGGATTGCTTCGCTGGCAGATTTCTCGGCATTAGTTTCCCGCAATGAAAAACTCACTTATGCTTTTGAACACCGGAATGCGATTTACGGTCAACAGTATCCCAAGAACTTCCGCCCGGAACATATTTGCTACCGGAAGGATCGTCCGGAAGAACTGGCTATTATCAATTATACTTCCGGCACCACAGGTTACTCTAAAGGAGTGATGCTCCCCTATCGCAGTCTTTGGTCGAATGTGGCTTACTGCTTCGAGATGCTTCCTGTTAAGCCGGGCGATCATATCGTTTCTATGTTACCTATGGGGCATGTGTTCGGAATGGTCTATGATTTCCTATACGGATTTTCTGCAGGTGCGCACATCTATTTCCTGACGCGTATGCCGTCTCCGAAAATCATTTCTCAATCTTTCTCTGAAATCAAACCAAGAGTGATTTCCTGCGTGCCATTGATTGTGGAAAAGATTATTAAGAAAGATATTCTTCCTAAAGTAGACAGCAAAATCGGCAAATTATTGCTTAAAGTGCCTATTGTGAACGATAAAATCAAATCACTGGCACGGCAGGCCGCCATGGAAATCTTCGGCGGAAACTTTGATGAGATTATTATCGGAGGTGCCCCTTTCAATGCTGAAGTTGAGGCCTTCCTTAAAAAGATAGGGTTCCCCTACACAATCGCTTACGGTATGACCGAATGTGGTCCGATTATATGCTCCAGCCGTTGGGAAACACTAAAAATTGCTTCTTGCGGAAAGGCAACCAGTCGGATGGAGGTCCGCATTGACTCGCCGGATCCGAACACGCATGCCGGAGAAATCGTATGTAGAGGAATGAACATGATGCTGGGATATTACAAAAATCCGGAAGCTACCGCGCAAATTATTGATGCTAACGGCTGGCTGCATACCGGTGACCTCGGCACGTTGGATGAAGAAGGTTATGTAACAGTTCGCGGACGTAGCAAAAACCTGCTTCTCACCTCTAGCGGGCAGAACATCTATCCGGAAGAAATTGAAAGCAAGCTGAACAATATGCCATATGTTGCGGAATCATTGATTGTCTTACAGCATGAGAAGTTGGTAGCACTGATTTATCCGGATTTTGATGACGCTTTCGCTCATGGATTGCAGCAGACGGATATTCAGAAAGTGATGGAACAAAACCGTATCGAGTTGAATCAGCTGCTTCCCAACTATTCTCAAATAAGCAAAATAAAGATCCATTTCGAGGAATTTGAAAAGACTGCGAAAAAGTCAATCAAACGCTTTATGTATCAGGAAGCAAAGGGATAATTATTCCGGATAACACAATAAGTATCCTTGCAATTTCAGAAAAACAGTACAACTCAAAAAGGAGAAACACTTAAATGCAAGGCAAATTTCTTTCTTCAGATGCCAGGAAAAAAGTATCTTTGCGCATAAACAATCTGAATTATGGCAAAGATATTATTAGTTGAAGATGAAATAAACATCGCCTCTTTCATCGAACGGGGTTTAAAAGAGTTCGGACATACGGTAACTGTCTGTCATGACGGAAACGCCGGTTGGAAACTCCTTCAGGACGAACCTTTCGACCTTTTGATACTGGACATTATCATGCCGAAAATAAACGGTTTGGAGCTTTGCCGGCTTTATCGTCAGATGTTTGGATACCAGTCTCCTGTTATCATGCTGACAGCCTTGGGTACAACGGAAGATATCGTCAAAGGACTGGATGCAGGAGCAGATGATTATCTCGTCAAGCCTTTCAGTTTCCAAGAACTGGAAGCACGCATCAAGGCTCTGTTAAGACGCAATAAAGAAGTAACCTCCAATCTGCTGACTTGTGATAATCTGATATTGGATTGTAATACCCGAAGAGCTAAAAGAGGCAATATAGATATTGATCTCACCGTCAAAGAATATCGTCTGCTCGAATATTTCATGACTCATCAAGGGGTTGCGCTCTCACGTATCACCCTGCTCAAAGATGTATGGGACAAAAATTTTGATACCAACACCAATATCGTAGATGTTTATGTAAACTATCTCCGGGTAAAGATAGACCGTGACTTTGATAAAAAGCTGATTCACACAGTCGTAGGATTAGGATATATTATGAATACTTAAACTCACCAACTATCCCGGCTATGAAAATAGGTTCCAAAATAGCTCTTTTCTATACGTTAATCAGTGTGTTGACCACTGTCATTATCATTGCGGTATTTTATATTTTCAGCACACAGTATATCAATAAACTCTATGCTTCCTACCTGCGTGAAAAAGCCTACCTGACTGCACAGAAGCACTGGGAAAAGGATGAAGTGGACGAACAAAGTTACCAGATTATCCAACGCAAATATGATGAACTTCTGCCCGAAGCTCATGAGATCCTTCTAAACATGGATAGTCTTTCTGAAGTGCATGATACGTTGAATAAGTATCTCACGCAACACCAGCAAACACTTCTATTGGCAGGGAAAGACAGTATTCCTTTCTCTTTTAAATATAAGGATCAGTTGGGAGCCGCCCTTTATTATCCGGATAATGAAGGGAATTTCATCGTACTTGTCATGTCCCGGAATGCCTACGGAACAGAAATCAAGGAACATCTGTTGTTACTTTCTATTTTCCTCGTTTTAGCCAGTTCCATCCTGATCTTTTTCATCGGGAAAGTATATTCCGGTCGTATTTTGGTTCCGCTGCAACACATACTAAAGGAGTTGAAAAGAATACGGGCCAACAGTCTGAATCGCCGGCTAAAGACCACTGGAAATAATGACGAGCTGGAGGACATGATAAAAACATTAAATAGTATGCTCGATCGCCTGGATAGTGCTTTCAAGGCAGAGAAATCCTTTGTAAGCCATGCTTCGCACGAGTTGAACAATCCGATTACTGCTATTCAGGGAGAATGTGAAATCAGTCTGCTCAAAGAAAGAAGTACCGGAGAATACATTGAATCCTTGCAACGAATTTCTTCGGAAAGCAAACGGTTGTCCAGTCTGATCCGCCACCTCCTTTTTCTTTCGCGGCAGGAAGAAGAACTCCTGAAAAATAATGTGGAAGAGATCATTCTATCTAATATGCTGAAAGAGTTGACCGGTTCTAATGAAAGAATCCGTCTCCACTTGGAAACAACAGAACAGCAAGCTGTTGTTAAGGCTAATCCTTATCTGTTAAAGATAGCATTAAAGAATATCATTGATAACGCATGTAAATACTCCGATAAAGAAGTAAATGTGGCTCTCTATCGGGAACAGCAGCAAGTCATTCTTGAGGTGGAAGATCAGGGAATCGGTATTCCGCAAGAAGAAATAGAGCATATTTTCCAGTCTTTCTATCGGGGTAGTAACACCCGGGATTATGCCGGACAAGGTATCGGACTTAGTCTGACTTTGAAAATCATTTCTGCTTATCATGCAAAGCTGGATATATCTTCAGAAATAGAAAAAGGAACAAAAGTACGGGTAATTTTTTAATCACCCTTCTTTTATCCCTTTCTCATTCTACCTACTGAAAACTACAAATTTAATCTATGAACGTTTTTTCCACAGAATAGAAATGAACTAAATACGTCTTTGCAATAACTTTCCGTTTTTATCATATAACATTCGTTCATATACCACTTCTACGATGAGAGGAAAGACAAACAGGGCAAAGAAAGTCGCTCCTATCAGTCCGCCGATAATAACAATCGCCAGCGGACGCTGTGATTCCGAACCAATTCCATGACTCATGGCAGCAGGCAACAAACCGATAGCCGCCATTGCCGCTGTCATAATCACAGGACGGATGCGTGAGCGTACTCCTTTTTTTGTAGCTTCCTCCAAAGGAGAACCTAGTTTCAGATTCGCCTTGATGTCGGAAATCATAATCACACCGTTCTGAATACAAATACCGAATAAGGCAATAAAACCGATACCCGCAGAAATGGAGAAGTTGAATCGGGTGATCAGAAGGGCTACAATACCACCCACGGCGGCAAATGGTACATTCAGCAATACCAGTCCCGCATCCCGCGCATTAGAGAACAGAATAAACAGGATGATAAAGATGATAGCAATACTGATAGGAACAACCTGTGCCAAACGTTTCGTTGCACGTTGCTGGTTCTCGAAATCACCTGTCCATTTCAGTGAATACCCTGCCGGCAGATGTACGGATGCATTTACCTTTTTCTGTGCTTCGGCAACTGCCGTACCCATGTCACGGCCTCTCACCGAGAACTTCACTGCACAGAAGCGTGCATGATTATCACGGAAAATAAGTAATGGTCCCGTAATGGTCGTTATATCTGCCAGTTCCTTGACAGGCACCATTGTGCCATCCATTGCCGGCACCAGTATCTTACCTATTTCTTCCTCATTCTGGCGGAATTGTTCGCTATACCTTACCATGATATTGAATTTCCGTTCGTCCTCATACAACAGTGAAGCCGATTTTCCGCCAATCGCCATCTCGATAATCGATTGAACATCTTCCTTAGCAACGCCATAACGCGCCAACTGACCTTCATTCAACTCTATACGAAGTTCCGGCTGACCGATATTCCGAATCACACCCAGGTCTTCAATCCCTTGAACCGTATCCAGGATTTTCTCAATCTGCACCGCATATTTCTCCGACTCATACAAGTCTTTACCAAACACCTTCACCGCAATAGATCCTTTCACACCGGAAGCGGCTTCCTCCACATTATCCGTAATCGGCTGTGAGAAATTGAAGTCAATGCCGGGGTAAATGGATAAATCCTCCTGCATCTTATCAATCAATTCCATTTTTGTCAATTTGCTATCCCATTCCTTTTCAGGGTATATATCAACGTGGAACTCGATATTATAGAATCCGGTAGCATCTGTACCGTCATTCGGTCGCCCGGTCTGCGACAGTACTTGCCGTACTTCCGGAAACATCAATAGCTTCCTTCTCATTTTATTGGCAAGCGTCACCGATTCATCCAGCGAAATGCTTTGTGGCAAGGTGGCACGAATATAGATAGAACCCTCATTCAACTGTGGAAGAAACTCCGTACCCAAAAAAGAGAAAAGCCATAATCCGATACCTGCTATGACCGTTGCCAGTCCGATAGTCAGTTTCCTGTGCGCATAGAATAAATCAAAAAGAACTGTACACTTTGTGTTGACAAAACGAACAAAACGATTATTCTTCTCACGGACATTCTTCTTCAACAGCATGGAAGACATTACCGGCACCAGGGTCAGCGTAAAGATCAAAGCTCCCAACAGTGCAAAACCCAGCGTATAGGCTAAAGGAGAGAACATCTTTCCTTCTACCTTCTGGAAAGAGAAGATAGGAATCAATGCGGTTATGATAATCAATTTGGAGAAGAAAACTGCTTTCGCCTTGTCTTTTGCGGTGTTACGGATCAATCCCATCTTGGACATGACATTAAATGCCGGCATTCCTACTTGCCTTGCCTTCTTATCCAAAGCCACAAATACTCCTTCCACCATTACCACTGCCCCATCAATAATGATACCGAAGTCAATGGCCCCCATAGAAAGCAGATTGGCGGACATTCCCATCACCCGTAAACAGATAAAAGCGAATAGAAGGGCTAATGGGATAACGACAGCAACAATCACGGTAGTCCGCCAATCTGCCATAAAGATCAATACAATAAACGTAACCAATAAAATTCCTTCGATCAGATTATGCGTCACCGTCTTTACCGCCAGATTCACTAAATCCTCCCGGTCATAGAATGACACGATTTTCACATCTTTCGGAAGTATATTCTGATTCAGGTCTTCTATTTTATCTTTCAGGTTTGCAATCACCTCGCCCGGATTCTCCCCTTTCCGCATGACTACAATGCCTTGTACGACATCATCTTCATCCATTCGTCCTACCTGCCCGAGACGGGGCAAACAGGATTCGTGTACATCGGCAAGATTCTTCACCAAAATCGGAGTGCCGTTGATGTTTTTCACGACGATGTTTCTCAATTCTTCCAAGTCGTTAATCAGCCCAATTCCACGAACAACATAAGCTTGCGAACTCTTGGTGATGACATCTCCTCCCACATTGATGTTACTCTTAGCGATCGCGTCATAAAGCTCCAAAGAAGTAATTCCATAGTTAATCAACTGGTGAGGATTCACGCTTACCTCAAATGTTTTCACCTCTCCGCCGAAGCTCACAATATCCGCTACACCGGACACCGAACGGAGATTACGCTCAATCACCCAATCCTGAATTGTTTTCAGCTCCCGCACACTACGTTTATCACTACGGAGTGTATAACGGAATATTTCTCCCGTCGGGCCATATAACGGTTGCACTTCCGGAGTTACCCCGTCAGGAAGATCGGCGTCATTCAATAAATTATATACCTGTTGGCGGGCGGTGAAATCATCCACACGATCTTCGAACATCACATTGATTACAGAAAGTCCGAAAAGAGTGGTAGAACGAATATCTGTTTTCTTCTGAACAGGATTCATGGCAATTTCCACAGGGATGGTGATAAACTTCTCTACCTCTTCCGCACTACGTCCCGGCCATTGCGTGATAATCGTCACTTTCGTATTCGTCACATCCGGGAAAGCATCTATCGGAGTATGTTTAAAAGAAACAGCTCCGGCTATAACGGCAATCGCTGTACAAAAGAAAATAAAAAATTTATTCTTCAGCGAGAAAGCCACTATATTATCTATGAATTTGTGCATACTATTTTCTGTTTTTAATCTGCATTCAACGCATTATATACCAACAATACATTATTATTCAGCACTCTGTCCCCCTCGGAAAGCCCGGAACGGATATAGCACTCCTTGCTCAACTGTTTGTATACATCTACTTCTTTCACCTGCAAACGCTGATTCGACTCTACTACAACAACATAATTTTTCCCTCCTTCAAACACCAGCGCATGAGAATCGATACGAGGCATGGAAGTTCCATCTGCTTTGCACTTCACACTTACATTCGTAAACATCCCCGGCTTCAACAGATACTCTTCATTCTTTAATTTGATACGGATATTCATTGTTTTACTTTCACTATTCAGCAAATGATATACCTTATCAATAGTGCCGGCAAACATCTTATCCGGATAGGCCAAAGTAGAAATGCGTACAGAAGCACCTTCAGAAACCTTACTGATATCGCTTTCATACACATCTGCCATCACCCATACGTCCGACAACCCCGAAATCGTGAACAACTCTTCACTCTGATCAGGACGCAACTGCATATCCCTGCTGATTTGTTTCTCCACAATAAAGCCCGAAACAGGAGATTTCAACTGATAATAAGCATTTCCGGAGAAATTATAAATAGAAAAGACTTCCTTTATCCTTTTTTCTTCGGCTTCGGCACTCGTCAACTCCTGTTTTGCCTGAAGCACATCTTTATCCGAAGCCATGCCGGAATTATACATATCCAGCGTAGCGTCCATGTTTCTGCGGGCGAGCAATAATTGTTGTTCCGCTTCTTTCAATTGTTTCTCATAGTCCGCCACTTCTCCACTGCGAATGACTGCCAGTACATCTCCCTTACGAACATAATCTCCTATTTCTGCTTTCAGTTCCGTCACCGTACCTCCAAACATCGGATATACATGTGCTACCTGATTTTCATTAAAAGTGACCCGTCCGTTCAATGTCAGTTCATCAATCACTTCTTGAACGTGAACCGTATCGACAGATACAATTCTCAACAAGCTATCTGTCAGGCATAAGGCAGCCGGTTCAACATTCGGTTGTTCTCCTTGACCGGAGCATGCTCCCAATACGGTAGTAAGCAATATGCAAGGAAGGAATTTATTCCAGTTCATAGTCTTTGATAATTTATGAATATTAGTAGTTCAATATATTTTGTCCGATAGTAGTATTCAGGTTTTCCATCGCGAGGAAAACATCTTTCTTTATTTCATGCAACTGAATACAGGTTTCCTTATAACTGTTATAGTAATCGATAAACTCCAGCAAGCTGATATTTCGCTTGGTAAAGTTTTCATTCACTCCTGTTATCAATTTCTCAAAATTATGTTCCAAATCCATATTGGTGGATTGGTAAAGCTGAACTGCTTTTTCCAGTGAAGCATAAGCGGTATAAAGTTCCATGTCCGCACGATTAGCAGCATTTTCTTGTTCCGCTCCCGCCTGTTGAATACTGAAACGGGCTGCCTTTATATTTCCCTGATTGCGATTGAAAATAGGCACTGACAAGCTCACTCCTACCGCAAAATAGTTATTGATAAAGTTTCCGGCACGATCATAATTCCCTTTCACCGAGAACTCCGGAAATGCCATTGATTTCTGCAATTTCAGATTGGCACGGGAAGCACTTACCGTACTTCTGGCAATCTTCAGATCCGGACGTTCATTCACCATCGCTTTCAAATCAGCAAACGATAATTGAGACAAATCCAATTGCTTCAACACCTCTTCGTCCAATGATAACTTAACCGCAGCATCTCCCGGAAGATTTAACAAGACATTCAGTTCTCCTCTAAGAGTCAGCAACTCGTTTTCTCGTTCGTTCTTCTCTTTCTTCAGCGAAAATAGCATAGATTCCAAACGAGACATTTCCATCAATGAGACATTTCCTTTCTCTTGTTGCAGTTTCATCCCGACAAGCAACGCTTGCAGAGAGTTTACTTCTTTCTCGTAGATGGATATGGATTTGGAAAGAAAATAGACTTGCACAAACTTCTCATTCAACTCCTGGCGGAGTGTCCTCATCACCTCTTCAAACTGATATTCCGCTATTTCCTTATTGATTTTTTCCAGCTTTATCTGCTTGTTTCGCTGTCCGGCAAGACGAATGACCTGCTCAACCTCCACAACCGTTTCCCCCTCCTTACCAAAATCAAAATACTTTCCGTTCAGGCGGTTATAGACATTCTGTTCCAGCGAGATGACCGGATTCTCAAATAATTTGGCTTGCAGCACTTGTGCCTGTGCCATATCAATGTTATACCGTTCGGCTATCAGCGATAAGTTACGTTCCAAGAAACGTTGTTCCGCCTCTTTCAGCGTTAATGATCCTGTGGTAGCCTGTTGTGCACATATTCCTCCTGTCAGCAGAAGAAAAAAAGAAATTAAAAATACTCTGTTCATTACTATATTTATCTTTATTACCTTATCGTAGTTGTCGCGACAAAAGTACAATTCTACAACCGGAGAGACGGGAAAAAACGATTATAAGCCTCTCATATCAGATTAGAATTTGATTAGAAAAGAGTTATAAAGGAAGAATTGTAAACACAACAGGAAAAATGGCTAGCCTTCTTTCATTCCAACTCCCTTATCTTTGCAGGAAAGAAAATAAAGCGAATCATTTAAAAATAGGATATATGAAAATAATAGATTTAACCAAAGATAGTTTTGTAGAGAAAGTAGCAGATTATCAATCTTATCCTGACAGCTGGAACTTCAAAGGGAATAAACCTTGCCTGGTCGATTTTCATGCACCCTGGTGTGTATATTGCAAAGCACTATCGCCTATATTAGACCAATTGGCAAAAGAATACGAAGGGAAATTAGATATTTATAAAGTGGACGTCGATCAGGAACCGGAACTGGAAAGCGCATTTAAGATTCGTACCATTCCCAATCTGTTACTTTGCCCGTTGAACGGCAAACCGACAATGAAATTAGGCACTATGAATAAAGCCCAATTGAAAGAATTAATAGAAACCAGTTTACTTTCAAAATAGAAATACATCGAAAGTCCGGGTTCAGGAAGTAGTATATTCTACTTCTGAACCCGGACTTCCCTTTCAAAGGTTATTCCAATGGTTATTTATGCAACAGAATATCAGTTCCCGGAACGATCTTTCCCATTGACCATACACAACGTACATTCAGTTCTTTGTCAAGAATCACAATATCGGCATCCTTACCCTTTGCCAACGCTCCCTTCCGGTCACTCACTCCAATTAAACGGGCAGGAGTTTCAGAAGCCATACGCACAGCATCTTCCAAAGGAATATTCGCTTTCTTTACCATGGTGCGAACCAACACATCCATCGTAGCCAAACTACCGGCCAACGCAGAATGATCCGCCATCTTGCATACGCCATCCTCTATGATATAGCGAGGATCAATCGGTTCATTCCCTTCATAAGCGGCATACGCCAAAGCATCGGTAACAAGGCAGGTATTCTCCACGCCTTTCAACTTATAAACCAGTTTCAGGATAGTGGCAGGCAAGTGAATACCGTCCGCAATCACTTCCACAGTCATTCCATCCGTCAGATACACACTTTCCACTGTACCCTCATATTTATATTCACGACGTTTATGGAAACCCGGCATCGCATTATAGAAATGAGCAGCATGAGAAAATCCTATTGCAAATGCAGCTTTAATTTCATCATATTCGGCTTCGGTATGTGTAACAGCAGTCATAATTCCTTTCGAACGGGTATACTTTGCAAAATCATGTGCACCGGGCAGTTCGGGACTAATATCCCAACGTCTGATACAAGACGTACGCTCCAACAAAGGAATATATTCATTTTCATCCGGAGTTTTCAGAAAACCGTCATACTGTGTTCCCGCCATCTTCGGATTCAAATATGGGCCTTCGATATGCAAACCGAGAATCGGAGAATCCTTCTCTTTCATCAAGTGCTCACATACATCGACTGCCTGGTAGATTCTTTCGAATGAAGTAGAGGACAAAGTAGGAAATATACCGGTAGCACCATGTTTCAGATGTGCATTGGTTGCGGTACGGAAAGCCTCTTCCGTTGCTTCCGTATAATCATGCCCACCACCTCCATGTGCATGCATACTTACGAATCCGGGCACTATCGTCATCCCTCTGGCATCAATAACCGTTGCACCGATAACCGCTAAATCACTATTAGTTACCTCTAATATTTTTCCATCACAAATCAATACGGAACCATCTTTCAACCAGCCTTGCGGGGTAAGTATTCTTCCGTTTATTATTTGAGTCAACATAGTCTTTGTTCTTTATTAGATTTAAAACAGTTTGTTGGTGCCTTCCACCAGTTCTCCCATCGCCCATACGGCTCTCACGTTCAAGTCTCTGTCCAAAGCGATCATATCGGCATCCTTGCCACGCTCCAGCGTTCCTTTACGGTCGAGCACTCCCATAATCCGGGCAGGAGTTTCGGAAGCCATTCTTACGGCATCTTCCAAAGGAATTTCCGCCTTTTGCACCATGGTACGAATCAAGCGATCCATCGTTGCAATACTTCCGGCCAAGGCTGAATGGTCTGCCAACTTACAGACTCCATCCTCAATAATCACACGCGGGTCAAAGGCAACCTGGCTATCACTGGCGGCACAAGCCAACGCATCCGTTATCAGGCAAGTGCGTTCCACTCCTTTTATCTTATAGACAAGACGCAAGATCGTCGGAGGTACATGAATACCATCAGCCACCACTTCCACTGTCATATCATCAATCAGATAAATACTTTCTACCGTACCTTCATACTTGTACTCTTTCCGTTTATGAAACCCGGGCATCGCATTATAAAAATGAGTGGCATGCGTATATCCTGCCTCATAGGCCGTCTGTATATCCTCAAATTCTGCCTGGGTATGTCCTACCGAAGCCAATACACCTTTTGCTGTGATATATTTACCGAATTGCATAGCTCCGGGAAGTTCCGGCGCGGCATCCCAACGTTTGATACAGTGTGTTTCTTCCAATAACGGAATATATTCTTCGGGATCGGGATCTTTGATATTTTCCGGAATCTGTCCGCCTGCCATATCCATATTGAAATAATGTCCTTCCAGATGAAGTCCGAGTACAGGGCTATTGGGCTCCGCCATCATTTTTTCAGTCGTTGCCGCAGCTGCGCGGATCATTGGAATGGTAGAAGAAGAAAGGGTAGGAAAAATACTGGTGGTACCATGCTGCATGTGAGCCTTGACTGCTGTACGGAAAGCCTCTTCGGTGCCTTCCATAAAATCTCTTCCACCGCCACCGTGAACATGGATTTCTACACCGCCCGGAACAATATACATTCCTTTGGCATCAATCAGTTTGGCTCCGATAATGGCAAGGTCACAATTGGTTACTTCCAGAATTTTGTTATCGCGAATAAGAACTGACCCATCCTTCAGCCAACCTTGAGGCGTCAGGATGCGTGCATTAATGATCTGTGTTAACATATCACAAATAGTTAAATTAATTAAAGGTCTGTGTGAATCAATGACGCTCTTTTTTGGGGGGAGTACATTGATTTTTTCGTTTGCAAAATTACGTTTTTCTATTCAATCTATCGATAAAATCGTCCGGTAAACTTCCGATAAAGTCCAATTTTAAACGATTATCCAACCATATATAAATCAGAATTCATCAATCATAAATAAAAAAAAGGTTGCCAATCTCGTCGACTGACAACCTTATGTCTATATGGAGCGGAAAACGAGACTCGAACTCGCGACCCTAACCTTGGCAAGGTTATGCTCTACCAACTGAGCTATTTCCGCAAACTAAATTTCGTCATTCAGAATTCTGAAAGATTGGTGCCCAGAACAGGACTCGAACCTGCATGCCTCTCGACACACGCACCTGAAACGTGCGCGTCTACCAATTCCGCCACCTGGGCAAAACTTAGTTCCATTATTTCAAAGAAACAAGAGCGGAAAACGAGACTCGAACTCGCGACCCTAACCTTGGCAAGGTTATGCTCTACCAACTGAGCTATTTCCGCATTTCACTTTCATAAACTGTGAAGAGAAGGAGACTCGAACTCCCACGACATAACTGTCACTACCCCCTCAAAGTAGCGCGTCTACCAATTCCGCCACCTCTCCATAATTTTAAAGTTTAACCTTTGTGCCCAGAACAGGACTCGAACCTGCATGCCTCTCGACACACGCACCTGAAACGTGCGCGTCTACCAATTCCGCCACCTGGGCAAAGATTATTGTTCCAACATTTCAAAGAAACATGAGCGGAAAACGAGACTCGAACTCGCGACCCTAACCTTGGCAAGGTTATGCTCTACCAACTGAGCTATTTCCGCATTTTTTCGTTTGCGGTTGCAAAGGTAGGGATTTTCCGTAAACCTGCAAACATTCTGCATATTTTTTTCACAGAAATCTGTTCACTTTGCATCGACCGCAAAACAATCATTTTGATTATCAACTCATTCGGTCACGATAATCTTCATAAGAAAATTGCTTGTATATTTCGGCTTTCCCCTCTTTGGTCCATAAAGCAATGGCAGGATGATGAATTCCGTTAAACATATTTGTCTTGACCATCGTATAATGAATCATATCTTCGAACACAATACGTTCTCCGATCTGCAAAGGATGATCGAAACTCCACAATCCCATATAGTCACCGCTCAAACAGGAATTGCCTCCGAGACGATAAATATATTTTCCTTCGTTTCCCATTTCCGCACCACGCACGGCAGGCTGATAGGGCATCTCCAGACAATCGGGCATGTGACAAGTGAAACTGACATTCAAAATAGCCGTCTTGATTCCACGGCTTTCCACAATATCCACTACTTCGGAAGTCAGCACTCCCGTCTGCCAGGTAAAGGCGGAGCCGGGTTCCAGGATAATTCGCAGATGAGGATAGCGTGCTTTTAATCCTTGCAACAGTGTTATCAAATGTTCGGTATCATAGTCTTTGCGAGTCATCAGATGTCCTCCCCCCAGATTCAACCACTTTATTTGTGAAAACCAACGGGAAAATTTAGCTTCGAGATGTTCCAATGTACGTTCCAATTCATAGGAAGAAGATTCGCAGTGACAATGACAATGGAAGCCTTCAATTCCCTGCGGCAATGCATCGGGCAACAGATCGGCTGTTACCCCAAAACGTGTACCGGGCGCACATGGATTATAAAGTTCTGTTTCCACCTCCGAGTATTCAGGATTTACACGGATACCACAAGAAATGCCACTTCCTTCTGCCACCACCATCGGATAGAAACGTTCGAACTGCCGCATTGAGTTGAAAGTGATATGACTGCTACAACGCATTATTTCCGGGAAATCCTGTTCCGTATAAGCTGGAGAATATGTATGTGCCTTACTGCCGAATTCTTCCAGTGCCAGACGGGCTTCATACACCGAACTTGCCGTAGAATGATCTATATATTCACGAAATATAGGAAAAGAGCGCCACATGGCAAATGACTTAAAAGCAAGAATAATCTCCACTCCCGCCCTGTCGGCTACGCTTTTTATCAAACACAGGTTCTTTCTTAAAAGTTCTTCTTCCATGATATAACAAGGAGAAGGAAACTGATTAAAATCTATCATATATAAAATTATTATCTGAACTGACGCCTTACGAACGTGGATGCAAAAATACAAATTCAAAAGCAAAGAGGGATTGTTTTATTTTTAATTAAGATATTGGTTTTCGCGAACTTTTTCTTATTTTTACACCTTTATAATCATAAGTAGTTGTATCATCCTAAATACCTGATTGAATATGAATAAAGATTTAAGAAAAGTAGTGATTCTGCTGGCACACCCTAATATCAAGGATTCCCAAGCAAACAAAGCATTAATTGATGCAGTGGGTGACATTGAAGGAGTAGCGGTATTCAACCTTTATGAATTATCGCCGGACATTGCTTTCAACGTAGACGAATGGAGCAAAATCATTTCCGACGCTTCGGCTGTCATCTATCAGTTTCCTTTTCACTGGATGGCTGCACCGTCATTACTTAAAAAATGGCAGGATGAAGTCTTTACTTACCTATCCAAGACTCCGGCTGTCGCCGGCAAACCGCTGACAGTGGTTACAACTACCGGATCTGAAATCGATGCTTATCGTAGCGGAGGAAGAAACTGTTTCACAACGGACGAATTATTACGTCCTTATCAGGTAAGTGCCATTCATTCGGGAATGTCATGGCAAACCCCTATTGTGGTTTACGGAATGGGAACAGCAGACGCCGGCAAGAATATCGCTGAAGGAGCAAATTTGTATAAACAACGTGTGGAAATGCTTATCGGTAGCAGTAATGCAGGGAACAATTGGTAAGACTGTAAAAAGCGTAGCTTTAGATAGGATAAAGCTACGCTTTACAGATGCTAAAGCATAGCTTTAGGTTTCACCAAACACTTCTTCTTCAAAGTCAATATCGGCAGGAAAATAAACACCCCGATTACAGACATTATTAATCCTCCGATAGTACCTGCCGCCAATGGAAACCAAAAGCCTTCTTTCTCCATACCTACCATAAAAGGAACGAATCCCAGGATAGTAGAAGTCACCGTTAGGAAAATAGGAATCACTTTAGTGTTCCAAGCTTTCACATAAGCTCTGAACGGTGAAAGACGCGGGAAACGTTTACGAACGAAGTTATATTCATTCAAAATATAAATGCTTGCATTGACCGTAATACCACAAAGCAAAACAAAAGAAGCAAATCCTCCCTGATCAAAGTTCAGTTTGAACCAATAGAATGTCAGAAACACTCCGATATAAGATACCGGAATCACAAAAATTATAGCCAATGGCTGTTTTAAAGAATTGAACAAAATACTCGTAATAAAAAAAATAATAGCAATGACAACCAAAAGCAGACGATACTGCTTATTATCCTTTCCCCCCCACGACCAGTTATAATCCTCCGACTTGGCTGTATATCCCATCGGTAAAATCTCGTTAAACTCTTCCAGATCTTTTTTCAATAGTTTATTTCCCTGTTCCGAAGAACCGATATACTCATATTGCAAACACAACCGATACTGTTGATTCTCCTTGGCCACTTCCTGTGGCATTTGTCCTTTTTCCACAGTTGCCAATTCTGAAAGTTTATATTCCCTCTCTCCTATGTGAAAAGGATAAAATTGCATCGCCCACACGTCCCTATCTTCCGACTGACGCGAAGAAAGTTTAATTTTTTCCGTACCCTCTTCTGCCATCACCGAACCTATTTCCATATTTCGCCCATATATCGGGTGGATAGCAGAAAATAACCTTCCAGCTCCAATCCCCTCCTCTGCCATCCGCTGTTTATTCAGATTAAAGTAGAATTCCATATAATCATCTTTCCACCAAGAGAAATCAGAGCTGACCGTCACTTCCCGAATCCGGCGGTGAGACAATAATTTTGCTTTTAATTTTTCTACCCAATCATACAGTTCATCATAATTATATCCATACATTTTTACCCGGAAAGAACCCGCATTCTCACGTACATCATTACTGAACCCCTGATCCTGCAAACCATATATACTCCAATTTCCACCTCCCAGTTGAAGTGCCTTACTAATCATATTAGCTTTCAACGTATAAGGAAAACCGCTTTTTTGGTGTTCTTTCGTAAAATAGATATGAATAGAGGCTCTTCGGGCACTTTCTACAGATGTCTGGAACTGTTTAATCTCTTTAAATTCGCTCAAATAAGTTTCCATCCTCTTAATCAGTGCATTCATTTGCTCAAGTGTACTCCCATTCGGCAAATTAGCATTGGCATGAAGTACTACTTCTTCATTACGTGAAAAGTAACTCCCCTCATATACCTTTTGCACAAATAACCTTAGAGTACCTCCCAACGCTTTATCCACTATTGGTTTCACCTTTTCCTTATAAATGGTGGTACCCAACGTCTGATTATAAGTTTTCGCCCATCTATCATCACCTTTCATTTTTTCCGGCAATAGAAATACCGGTAGTCCGAATGCCAACAATAGCAAAATACATACCGCCACCCTCCAACGACAAAGTATTTGTATCAGCCACCTGTAACAACGACTGAAATAAACCGGAAGCCGACGCATTCTTGAACGTATCCACACAAAGAAACGCACCTCCCCAATCTTCCATTTGACTATTGAAAGAGAAGATTTCTTTCTTCGTTTCAATCCTATTTTATCAATTAGAGAAGGAACAAAAAATAAAGCAACCAGCAGTGATACTCCCAGATTTATAATCACTACCGCAGCAAAATCCTGCAAATTAAGACGTATCTTCTCATCCAGAAAAAAGATGATAACCAAAGCTCCCATCGTGGTCAACGTGGCTGCAAGAATAGACATAAATGCTTTCCGGTCTCTACGCCGCAAATAATGATCACTCATTACAATTGTATTATCTATCACCAAATTTAATGAAACCGTAATACCCGCCAAAGAATACAATTGCATTTCCAATCCGGACGCATAATAAAGAATGACAGCTATTGCCATATTAACAGCCAGACTGATTACAATCAAAAAAAGATATTTGGGACTAAAGGTGATCAACAATACAAACAGGAGCAAAATTGCTACAGTCATTCCCGTACGCAGATAAATTTTCCCCAGTTCTTCCTGAATAAATTCCGTTGCATCGTAACTGGTGTGAATCTCATATCCTGCCGGAAGTAATAGCTGGTTATCATCCATAAACGCTTTTATCTTTTCACTCAATGCCAATTGATTTGCTGTTTCTTCTGCAACAATCGACAGATAAATTGAATTCAGCCCATTAATCCGATAATAATTTTGTGGCTGCTCCTCCATACGGGAAACCTTCACCAGCTCATTCAAACCTATGATTTTACCATCTTTCATTTTTACCTTTACCCGCTCCGCATTAAACTCTCTGCCCTCCTGTTCGGGAACCAATGCCAAACGTATCCACTGCCTGCCCGAAGCACCCTGCTCCACATCATAAGTACCCAAAAATTCTTTTTGATAATGCAACCGGACAGCTTGGCGAATATCATCCATACTTATTCCAAGCGCATGCAATTGTTCTGAATCATACTCCAATCGCCATTCCATCGGAGTAGCTCCACTAAGATTTATTTTATAAATTCCCGGAATCTGTGCAAGACGCGTTTTTATATGTTCCTCCGCATACTGCTGAATTAAGAAAGGAGTAGCGGGTGCATTGATCGTAAATGCCATAAAAGGCCCCTGATTACTTTGCCCCGGACTGTGCATCTGAATATACGGATAGCTCACCCCATCCGGTAATTCCGGCCACGTCTGCCGAATAATAGTAGAAGCTTCAAAGCGGGCAACCGCTGCGTCCACATGTTTATCCAAATTTACACTGACACTTCCCCATCCGTTTCCTGAAATGGAAGAAATCCCTCGAATTCCCTTCACACGGGCAAGCATTGCTTCTAACTTACTGGTAGCCGTCATTTCCACTACACGTGCTGAAGTACCGGGCATACTGAATCTCACCGTAAAACCGGGTAAGGTCCGCGATGGATTCAGTTTGACAGGCAGCAATGGAATGAGTGCCAACCCCACTAATGCCACACAGACAAAAGTCACAATCAACGTGAAAGCAGAAGCCTTATGAGATTTCACTATTTCAGAATCCATATTTTACATTCTCAATATTTATATAAATTATCATTTTATCAATTTTCCTCCATTAAAATCAAACCTGTCCGAAAGTGAAAGTTTCGCAGCAAAATCAAATAAAGTAAGCCGGCGTATCTTATAATAATTCAGCCAGTAGTTCTGCAAGGCAGAGATAAAATTACGTTGTGCCTGTTGCTGCCTGTTGAGAGAAAGAGTCAAGCTATTAATATCCGCCTTGCCGATAATGAAGCGCTGTTTTGTCTCATTATAAGCAAGTATAGACAGATCCAACGCTTCTTCCGCACTGGCTATCAATTGCTGCTGGATATTAAAATCACTTACCGTCATAATCACTTCCTCCTCGATGCTTATCTCGTCCTGACGTGCCGAGATCTTCACTACATTCAGATTATTTTTTGCCATATTATACTTACCCTTACGAACACCCCAGTCCAATAACGGAATAGAAACACTGACTGCCACCAAATCCTGCTGCATCGGTTTATGATACACATCTCCAAAGTTATCCGCTACCTGATTAAAACCGATACTGGCATTTACACTTGCGTTAAAGCGAGATTCTTTCTTCGTCTTATCCACATTCCGTTCCGCTTCAAGTACATTCTGTTTCAGTTCCAACAATTGCGGGTTATTATTCCTGCCCCACCTCAAAGCCTCATCTACCGGAATATCCACCATCTCCGGACGAGAAGGAAGTTCCAGTTTGATTTGCGTATTCTTATCCAGATTGAGAAAAGAAGCCAGTGAAAACATAGCCCGTTTCAGGTCACTTGCTTTATTCTGCAATGTATTCTGCGCATTCACACGATCCAGTTTCAATGTCAACAAATCAGCCTGTGAGATAGCTGCAATTCGGTGGCGCTGTTGCCCGATACGATACAATGTGTCCGTAGAAGCCAAGTTTTCTTTAGCAAGATTATATTCTGCCTGCGCCATAGCCAAAGAGAAGAAATAATTCGTAGCCGTTTCCGACACCTTTTCCACATTATAGAGAAATTCCTTTTTCACACGCTCATACTTCAACGGCTCTATCTTCCGTTCCCATTTGAAGGAGTTATATCCTACCAGACTTTGCGAATATCCGATTCGTATGGGAACACTCGTAAGCTGCGTAGCACTGTTACTTCCGAAGTTACGCATATAGGCAAGATTCGATTCCAGATAAAAAGTACCTCCGGTTAAATCAAAGTTCTGTTTTACACTCAATCCTCCATAAGCATAGTAAGACTGTTGCGTACGGTATACATCCAAATCCTGTCCCGAATCGTATCGTTTCGTTATATCCCGGTTATATTGTGCCGGAGTAACATCCAGTGTCAGACTAGGCAACCGATTTGCCCGAAAAGTCCTATACTCCCAATAACCGGATAAATACATATTCTGCGTACGGAATGATTCCAGCGAACTGTCGTTAGCAAGAGAAATTGTCCTGTTCAAATCCAATACCAGGTGTTTCTGTGCCCAAAGTGAAGATTCACTACCAAACATACAGAAGACACAGAGGAAGACAGGAATTCTTTTCTTTAATCTATTCATAACTTTCATTTTTGAACTATTAGTTATTACTTTCTAGCTGTTACTGATTTTCTCGTTACGATAAATAAACCAGTAAAGTAACGGTATGATAAATAAGCTCACCGCCGTACCAATCGACATTGTCCCTATCATAGCAATAGACAACGGTTTTTGTAACTCCGAGCCCATATCTGAAGAAAAAAGCAGTGGCACCATTGCGAAGATGGTAGTCAGCGAAGTCATGATAATCGGTCGCAAACGCCTGCGGCCAGCTTCATGTATCGCTTCTAATAACGGAACACCCGCCTTACGCAATTCATTGATAGCATCCAGCTTCAGAATAGAGTCATTGATTACAATACCACAGGTAACAATCAACCCGATAGCAGACATCAAATTCAGCGTATGTCCGCAAATCCAGAGTAAAAGCAATGCAAATGCAAGGTCAATCGGTATCTCCGCCAAAACAAGCAAAGGCTGCAAAAAGCTTTCAAACTGTGCGGCAAGAATAAAATACATCAGTAACAGTGAAATAAATAAGATGATCACCAATTCATCCAACATCTCACTGTTAGAAAAGAAACTGCCGGAGAATCCAGTATCCCAGTCTTTCATATCTTCTGCCGTTTGTTTCACCTCCTCTATCAGTTTGTTTCCGTCCTGTACGCCATAAAAATCAAAAGGAACATATTCCCCGTTACGTCCGGCAGTAATACTCTTCAAATCCTCGGCAGGAGTAACCGTCACCAGTTCCCGGAGTGGAATGTACTCTCTGTTTCCTCTATTGTCCGGTTCAGTCTGTATCAGTGTTTCCTGCAATATTTCATTCACCGTCTTTTCACTACCCGCAACGTTGATCGGAAGATATTGCTGGTAAGAATGCAACATAGTCACACTATTTTCCCGGAAAGCAGTTTTCAAAACTCTATAAAGTTCATTGTAAGCAACGCGGTAAAGCAATAGTTTCTCCTTATTGATACCTAGGTTCAGTTGGTTCTCAAAGGCAATGCCTGTAGGAGCAATCCCCGTTCTACGGGCTAACTCCAGCTCCACATTCCGGATCGTTTCCGCTTCCGGTGCTTTTGCCTTATTACGGGTGTAAAATTCGGCTATGATATCCGGTTCTCCCGTGACAAAGAGTTTCTCAAATACAGTCTCCGGTGGAGAAAAGGAAATAACGGAAAGTGGATAACGTTCTTTCAGTTTATGGTATATCTCCTGCTGCAAAGAAATGATTGTTTCTGATGTTTCCGTTCGGAAATAGAGTTCTGCTTCGGAAGAAGAAAGTTCCCTTTCACGATTCAGAAGAAAATCCTGTCTGCCAACCGATGCCGTGTGCTCCAATACCTGTTCTTTTAAATCCTTAAAAAGCTCATCCACACGCCGCCTGTTTTCATCCACATGAATATTTTCATTCCACTCGATTCGGGCGATCAATTCATTCTCTTCTATATCAGGCATCCGCTGCTTGTCTATAAAGAAAAAGAAGAATACACAAAGCGGGATGGAGACAACACAAAACAATACACTAAACGTTTTGTGACAGAACACCCAATCTACCCCGGCATCATAAAAACGATCCAATGTGTGATCCTTTATCGGGTTATTGAATTTAAAAGAAAGCCATTTCCATTTCCGGGTATGAATACCTGTCCGATAAACCAACAGATAAAGCACCGGAAGAAGCATAATACCGGTAAAATACGAAACCATCAATCCCACTGTAACCGAAAAAGCCTGATCATAAAAGATAGCTCCGGCGATACCACTCATAAAAATCAAGGGAGCAAATACGGCAATGGTGGTTAGGGAAGAACTCAACATGGGTGTCACCACTTCACTAGTTCCTGTTATACAGGCACGGCGCAATGAATAGCCTCGCTCCCGATATTGGGATATATTTTCGGTCACAATAATCGAACTGTCAATCATCATACCCAATGCCAGAATTAATCCGGCAAGCGAAATGATATTCAGGGACATATTACACAGATAGAAGAAAACAAAACTAATCACGATAGAAACCACCATACTAAGTCCGATCACCAACGGAGATTTCACATCTCCCAAAAACAGGACAGCTACCAGGCAGATAAAAAGAAAACCTAAAGTTAGATTCTGTTGTAGATTTGAAATTGTATAATCCAACAATTCTGTCTGGTTGCGACTGATACTAAAATCGATTTCCGGATATACCCGCCTAAAATGCTCCATCGTCCTCACCAAAGACTGCTTCATCTCATCCATATTCTCGTCTGCCTGCTTGATAACAGCCAGAGTCACCGCCCTTTTCCCGTTCGATACAGATACACCTTTTTCTTTTACGGGCACGATAGTAACTTTGCAGAAGTCCCTTAGTTGGACAATGCGGTCCCCCTTACGCAAGTATATATTTTCCACATCTTCTGCGGTACGCAACAGAGTGGAGAATTTTATATTATATTCATAGTATCCGTCACGTACTGTCATACTGCCCGGCTCCACGTTATTGGCAGTCAAAGCCGATTCAATATCTTCAATAGAAAGTCCCATCATAGCCAGTTTATCCTCATCAGGTACAATCTGTACCTGACGCTCCACTAATCCGGTCACGTCTACCATAGCCACTTCTTCAAGCTGTTCTATCCTGCGCTTAATCACCGATTCGGCAAATTCACACAAATCAAGAAAAGATTGCTGTCCTACCGTACCATAAGCACTATCATTCTTTAAGGTCAGATTCAGGTAAAACACGGGTATATCCGTTGCGCTTGCCTTAATAACTTTCGGGCGTTCAGTATCCTTGGGAAGATAATTCATTGCAGCGTCTATTTTTTCATTAACCTCTATAAAGGCAAGATCCGTATTAGTACCGAAATCAAAAGACAGACGGATCATACCTCCTCCGTCTCTCGATTCACTATGAATATCTTTCAATGTAGACACCTGAATCAGTTGTCCCCGTAAAGGTTTCACAATCGTGTTTTCCAGTTCACGGGCAGAGGTATTGGCGGCAGCCACCTGTATCGTTATCTCCGGAATGGCAATATCCGGAAGCAATGATATAGGCAAAGTATTATATGTCACTAGCCCGATTATAAAACAGGCAGTAAAAGCCATCAATACAGCGATAGGGCGTTGAATTAAAAATTTTATCATAATTACTTGATTTTGGCACGGATTATCTTACATTTACTGCCGCTTCATGTGCCAGATTCAGATTTCCGGTCACAATAATCGTATCTCCTTCCAATAACCCCTCTTCAATCCCTTTCTGTGATTTATCCGAAACAACATATTCCGTTGCATTTTCCAATCCCGTATGCACATAATTCCACATAGCCTTACCTTCTTGTAAAGTAAATACCACTTGCTTACCGGAGCGTAACACAACAGCCGTTTTAGGAATGACCAATTGTTGCCCTAAACTTCTTCTGACACTTACTCTTATGTTCATACCACTGAACAGTTTTCCTTGTCCGTTTACTACAGCCTTCACCTTTACCATTCCGTTCGAATCTACCAATGGATTGATTTCAGATACGCTGCCCTCAAACGAATCTCCTCCGGCATAAGGAGTAATCATTACCTTATCACCTGTTTTAATAAAAGCCAACTCATTCTCCAACACTGTAAAATCAGCTTCCATCCCACGGGTATCAATAACCGTACAAAACACCTCGGAAGTATTAGCTAAATTAAAGGGTTTAGAAAACAGATTAGCCACTATCCCATCGAAAGGAGCAACCAGTGTAGCATGTTCTGTTTCCCTTTTTACCAATTCATATTGAGATCTCGACTGCTCATATCCGCTCTTCACTTTCGCGAGTTTCATTGTTTCCACAGGAACTTTGCTGAAATCTTCGGAGGTATATCCCTGTCCGATCAATACATCTTTCAGTTCCAATTCGGCTTTCAACAAAGCATCTTCCGCTTGAGATAGCTTCTGCTCCAAGCGAAACTTATCCAGTTCAGCTAATTTCTGTCCTTTATGTACGTGGTCGCCATTCTTCACATAAATATGGGCAATAACTTCACTTGTCTCAAAACGGAGACCAGCCTGTCCGAGAGCACTTACTTTACCGTTACTGACTAATTCGTGATGAAAATCACGTCTCTTTAGGGTTTGAATAGTGACTTCATTCTTAGCATCAGGAAGAACAGTGGAAACACCTTGTTCCTGTTTATCCACATCGCCCTTCTTGTTAGAACAAGATATTATCAGCATTCCTAATGCCAGACATGACAATAACCATGTACCATTGTGTTTCATCATATTTATCAGTTTATTTGTTTCAATAATTTCTTTACTTCCACTCTCATCTCTTTTATCGCTGTCGATTGAACCTTCGGTTCTTTTGTCAGTACAACCTCAACCATACGCTTTAATTTTTCAGGTTGTTGGTATTCCGGCTCCGCATATAGCTTTGCCAGAAGATAATATGGATAAATTCGTCCCGGAAGTCGATGCGTAGATCGAATCAGACTCCCTTCCGCTTTCTCATACTTTCCTACTGCCTGATAGTTCTTACCTATAATATTTAAGAGCATTGGGTCGCAACTATGCTTCATAGCCTCTTCCAGAACTATAGTCGAATTATCATATTGTTTCAATTTATGCAAACAATACCCGTATTCAAAAAGAAAGGCTCCCCGATTCTTCAATTCGGAATACAACTTTTCATACTCTTCTTTAGCTGATTGGTATGCTCCGATATTATAGAGCATTTTACTACGATGCCAGTTCTTACATGCATCATATTGATTGTATTTCCAATAATATGTCCCTAATAAAGTTATTATCGAAATAAAAAATAATAGCATTATCTTCGAGCGTCCAATAACACAAGCAGCCAGCAGAAAATAGAACGTCACAGCAAATCCGGGAATCTGCATCGGATAAGAAGAAAAGGCAAATACCAACACAGCAATTATACCTCCACAAAGACCTATTCGTCCTTCCCCACTCCCCTTCCAGAGACAAAATGCAATTACTAGTAACACGACAAATAAAAAAGGAATCCCATATTCTATTGCTACTTGAAGATATTCATTAAAAGCATATTCCGGACTACCCGCCACTAATTCTTCCGTTTCCGAATACTCTTCGTTTGCAAAATAATTCTCCTGTGCCCTGCCATAGACTGAAATAAAATTCCCTATTCCATGTCCTACAACAGGACTTTCAGCGATAGCAAGAGTACTGATTTTCCACATGAACAAGCGTCCGTTGGCAGAAGTTGCTTTTAACTGAAAAAGTAAGTAAACAATCATTATGAATATAATGCCTCCTGCAATACAGGTCAACACTACTTTTTTCTTATATCTCTTTCTAATCGCCTTCAGTCTACTTCCCCATGAAACGTGCATTCCATACACCCATGCGCCCGATACTGCGGCAGCCATCCAAGCCGAACGACTCATTCCGGCAGGTAGTACACAAAGAATCAACAGCATCACTCCTAATGCCATGTAATACTTTCCCTGTTCTATCCATGTACGTTCCGTCTTTTCTTTCAAATTTAGCCATTCATGTAGGCAAAGCGGAAATATCATTGCCAAATATCCCGAGTAAGGTCCCGGATTGTAGAAAGATCCCGTGAGTGCGTATAAGGAATGATTGGAAACAGCAAAACCATATATTTGCCTCAATCCCCATATCGCCTCAATTCCTCCCAATGCAATCAATACCCACGTCACTATTGACGAAAAAGGCAGATATTGTTTCCTATTCAAGCAGAGAGAAAACAGACTACAAAAGGCAAAAACAACGGTCATACGTCCCAACCATAGTTTTTGATATGCCATTTCGCCGACAGGGATGTTATTTGGAGTAGAAAAAGCTACTACGCACAAAATTGCCGCAACTCCTGTAATAGTCATCACAGCCGCCATATTCTCTTTTGTTATTTGCTTCAATTCCAACTTGACTTTCATTCCTTATTTAATTTTCTTCATCATCCTATTCCAACGAGGTTTCTCCGTAAATTTATCTTCCGAATACCATATACGGGTTGCCTTGCCCACAATATATTCTTCCGGCAGCATCCCCCAATACCTTGAATCCTGCGAATTAGCCATATTATCACCAGACACAAAATAATAATTCTTTTTAAAGCGATATCGGGAAATCAGACTATCTCCCAATAACACCTGCCCATCATTCAAACGTAGTTTCTTCTTCTGTTCCCAACCTATTAATTGCCTGTACAATAAATAGTTCGTACGATTCATCATTACTATCTGACCTTTCTGGGGAATTGGCAGTGGTCCGAATTCACGGATAGTCCACCCCAATTGTCCATCATACGGAAAGGTACCTACCACAATACTATGCTGTTCCGGATACTCCAAACCCGCAAGATAGTGCTGGGCATTATAATTTCCCAATCGTTCATTACTTCCGCGTATTCTATAAAATCCTCCCCGAATCTCTAACGTGTCTCCCGGTAGAGCAATACATCGTTTTACATAATACTGCATCACGTCCATCCGGATACTATCCCAACGGTTCATCTGATAAGGGAAATTGAAAACCAATATATCATTTCTTTTAAAATTCCCCCATCCGGGCATCCGATGAATCTCAACGTCCTCATTATCCAAAGCGGCAAACACATTGAACAACCGTGCCCCCTTCATCACTTTATTCACTAATATCCGGTCACCATCTTTCAATGTCGGTTCCATTGAATCCGAAGGTATCCTAAAGGAAGTAAAGCAAAACAGTTGGATCAAGAATAAAATTACCACCATGCAAAATGTGAAGAACGCTAGATTCTCCAGTATTGTCAGAATCTTCTTCGCTTTATTCATACGCTTTCCTCCATTGCACTAATTTATGATAAGCCTTCAATCCTAATACACATTTTACACGCTCATCTTTTTCATCCAATAACTCCGAGACAGGAAAAGTTTCTTTCTTCATTCGCTCTTGCAAATAATTTGCCCACAAGCACAACTGTTCCCAGTGTACATCAGCATAACCGAAATCTTGTTCCGCTTCTACAACAGCAGTAGTCATCATCAGCATATTGGCAGCAGCTTCTACAGCACAGTCCTCCAATTTTATCTGTTTTGCGGCAATAGGATACAGACCAATATCGTATGGAGGATATTTTTTATTCCAATGAAAATCCTCGCAATATTTAAATAGGGGATCTAATAAACCTTTCATCCAGTCAATGCGACCAAAAAAAGACAAAACCGGAAAAGTCTTATAAGTCTCCCTAACGTTACTCAAAGTGTCACCAAAACAAAACATTATTTTATCCGGAGACAACACAAACCGATGGGAAGAAACAAAAGCACGATAAGAAGAAAGTATCCGTTCGACAAAAGCTTGATCCTCCGTCCGCAATGCCTTCACTCTCCATCGATAATCTGATTGATTACATTCCTCTTGAAACTCTTGATACCTGTCTCCAATAGATTTTATTAATTCTTTTATCTCCCCTCTTCCATCTTTATTCCAAAGAGAGCATAAACTCTCACCCTCATATTGTAAAGTCTGTCCTTCTTCATATCCTAGTAATAATACACCCTTATTTTCATTTCCTGCACACAGATTTTGAGAGAAGATAGCATGACCGCCTTCCCACAAAAAAGTTGTCTCATCTGAAGAGACAGCTAAATACAAACTATCAGACTTGACAAAACGCCAGTCTTGTTCAACCCAATTATCAACCTTGCCTTTACCAAACAACCATTTCATATCTACATCAAACATAATTTCTACATTATGTTGTTTTTTATCTTCCGAGTGAATATGATAAGTAAAAAATCCGACAGGCCATCCTGTCAAATTCCACTTTTCCGACAGGGCAGGAGAAACAAAATCAATCCGAAGTTCCACATCCCCACATTGAAAAGCATAATGAGTCTGTGTAGTTTGCACATCCATTTGTTTCAATATAGCGAGCTCCGCATCAGCATAAGTTTTATTTTCGACATACAAACCAAAATCCAATAAGGCAAGTCCTCCTGTATTACGGCCGTATGCAGCTAAAACATTATCCCCTTCAACTATTTGGGAGACAGTCTCATTTGTCAATAGCCGACACTCTGTTTGATCAATACAATAATCTTTTCCAAACAGATATTTCCCATTGCAATAAAGCTTCATTTGATCATCACATATATAACGTATATAAACTTTTCGCTCTTTCAAATCTTTTTTATCATCAATCCTGATATGTCTGCGGATATATATATTTTCCGATCCCCATGCGGTGTGAACCGGATATTTTCCTTTCAATAATCCAAAAGCTCCATTGCCCTCATTCCACAAAGAATCATCATATTCACTCTTCTCCCAGTCTTCACCGGGAAATAAATAAGAATATTTTCCCTGCCATCCGAGACTATCATCTGAAAGAGGAACTAAAGGAGAGATGCGCATAGAATCTCCTCCCATAAAACGGTAAGCTTTGCCGTCTACCCGCAAGATACCCGTTATCGGAAATATTTTCCCGGATCTCAAACGTGGATAACACTTATTAATTGTATCTCCTGTGACGCTGATAGAAAAATCCGGAGCAAGTGCCAGCAATGTATGTTCGGAAGGAACTGTGCTGGAAAAAAGCGAAAAGTTTCCGTCCTGATGACAGGAACAGGCACATATAAGAACCATAATACCTGAAAGCATGATGCCTCTCCTTGGTCCGATAATCCTGATATGTGTCTTTATTTCCATTGTTGAGTTTCGTTTTCATAAATAAAGATTCTCTCGTCCACTCCACGTGTGTAGTTACGCAGAAACAAGAGTGCGTTTTCCGGAACATCCCGAAAAACCAAAGAATCAGCAGTTGCCTTGATTTTACCAGCAGATTTCCAGTCCCGATCACAATAAAACAATTCATAGGAATCACCCGGACGAACATAGTTATCTCCATTGCGAGGAGTATAGATTATACGGTCTATCTGCATCTTTCTACCCAAGTCAAGTCCCGTCCATCCTCCGGTAGGTTCGGAATAATCAAAGGAAGTCCACGTTTTCCCATCAAAGGCATTGGTATACTCATGCTTTCCGTCATGTCCCCAACATCCGGGAGTTCCCATTACCTTTCCTGACAAAGCCATAGTATCACTCTTCCCGTAAAAAGAGATTTCCGCCACATCACAATGCCCATTGGGAGGACCGACATACCTGATATAACGGTACTCCTTATCCGACCAACTACAGACAGCCGTATTTAAGCGGCTAGGTTTATTTTGTATAATAAACAAAGTATCCTTTTCCGAAAAATCCGACCGGTTGCTTCCTTCGAAAACACCTCCTATCATCCGCTCTCTTACCAAATCTTCGACTTCTATATTACTTTTAGCATATAATACTACATCTTGCTTCTTTTCTCCAATTGAATAATAGTAGGGAACGTTAGTTTCTCTATCCATATAGAAAGGATCGGTCAAAAAACATAGTGCACCATCCTCATAAGTAGCAACTCTCATGACTGCACCATTACGAACATATCGGAAAGCCAAATGACCGGCATCATAAACTGTCCAATCAACCGGAACCCAATGATCCCTATTACTAGCACATAAATAAGCAATTCTCCCACTCCTTTCATTTTTATATTGCTTTTCTAAAGGGATAATCAATTCTTTTTGATATGAATACGCATAATCAAAAGTAACATCTTTAAACTTAGGAATACGCCAAAATGAATACACTTCTTCTCCATATTGTGCCATCTGCTTGTGTAACTCCCTATTCACACTAAAAGTATTTCTGTATATTTTGGCGGCTCCCTCCCATTGATACAGGAAACATTTGCGAACATGTATCAAATTTGTCATAAAGTCAGATATATATCCTTCTCCATTTTTATCCCAAAGCATTACCCAAAAGTGACCAGCATTGTCATTACCACGTGCAGGCAAGTAATCTATCGCGCAAGGAATGCCTAAAGCACGGAATAAGTAGATGGCAAAATCCGTCAACTCTCTGCAACTGCCAGACTGATATTGTACAAATTCAGGTCCTATATGTCCGAAAGAGAAAGGAGCGATAGAAGTAAAATAAGTATTTTTATCCGGTAACCTAGCCATCAGATATCTGGCTGCCACTAATGGATCTTCTTTATCTAAAGTGTCAGACATTCGCAATGAATCCAGCAACGAATTATATTTTTCATAATACATCTCCCGCCAATATACCAATGGCTCATCATCAATTCGATAAGGTAAAAGATACTCACAGAAAGATTCAAATGAAATATTCTTTCCCCATGGTTGCTCCTGCCAGACTTTAAATGCCCAATCAATATTATGACACAGATAAGCAGAATCTATTTCCATTATATCACGTTTATTCTTAAAGGTCTGCATGGGGCCAAATACTTTTTTTACCGAGTCTGCAACTTGTTCCGGTGTTTTTCCAAAACTTGGCTTTAGCCAAGCATAATAAGATTTATAATTTTCTAATTGTTCTCCGTCAGAATAAAAATAAAAAGGCATATTTTCAATTAAAAAACAAGCCGCTTTGTATTTCAGGCTATCAGTAGGGTTCATTTGGTAGCAACATAGAACTTTCTCCAATTCATTCCTATTCTTTCCAGCAAATTGTAAAGCCAACTCAAGAGAAGGCTCTGTTTTTTCTCCTGAGAAATAGTGTTCTATCCCCCACCATCCTAACAAGAGAAGTAGCAAAACAAGAATAAATTGAATATGTACTTTGCATTTCTCCATCATAATTTAATCTGATTCTGCATTACCCGATATCTTCAACTGAATAGGAGAATCTTTTCCATTAAAATACACAGTAATTGTCTTACTAAAATATTCAGGATGTTCCGCTACATACTTTACTTTTAAGATTAAATTTCCCCTCGGTTGTACTGGCGCTTTAGGATATTCTACAGTTGTACATCCACAAGAAGTAATTACATTATCCACCACCAATAGGTCTTGTCCAATATTCGTCAACCTGAATTCACAAAATTTTTGTTTCTTCCAATTAAACGCTCCCCAATCCATAGACCTTTTATCTACCATAATTTTTGTTTGTTTTCTTTTCTCCAACACCAAATTCTGCTCTGCGCCAAGAATTATATTCATATATAATTCTTTTATTCTAGAGTTATGCATCGGATTACCTATAGCCAAAACTTTATTATCCTCATCTAACAAAAATGTTTGCAACAATGCATTAGAAGGAAAATGATTCAACTTATTAAGAGAATTATTCCTGTCTATGCAAACCGGAACATCAAATTTTTGTCCACATAGGAGCAGCAATAAATCTTTTATATCTTTAGGGTGTATAAAAAATAAAAAAGAAACTTTGTTTTCTGATATCGAATCTACCTCTGTCATCCATTCCATCCATTGCGATAATCTCAAGTTACACCCCATGCATCCTATAGAATCGGCATAAATCAGAATTTTATATTTATTTTCAGGTACTGAACTATACACAGAATCCTTACCCAAACGAGTAAAAATATAACCATCATCAAATTTTATTTCTCTATTAATCCATTCCTCAACCATATTAGTGATTTCAACATTTGTTTTCTTTTGACATGAATGAAGCCCCATTAATACAGCAAACAAATTCATATATAATATAACTTTAAGCATACTCTTAATTAATAATGATTATTGATAGAACAACAATAAAAGAGAACAAAGTCTCAATCCTATTTAAAGCCAATCTGTACCAATTCACTTTATTCTGGAAAAATCATATCTATGGTTAAATCATCAGTATTATTCTTATTATCTAAAATATTATCAACAAAAAAAGCTATACCACCATAGGCTGCACTCCAACCAGTAAAAGGGCTATATCTACAATTCGATAATTTCACTTCACCGATTTTTTCCATATATTCATCAAATAGCATCAAATATAAATCACGTTCATTGATAAGTTTTTCCATTCCTTTCTTCTCATCGAAATCAACTTTGTCAGCATGTAGACGAACGTACATTTTATATTTAGGCAAATACATGACGTCATAAAAATGAGGGTTTTCGAGCCAATGTTTTTCCAAAGTGGCATAGTCTCCGGTAGTCGTACATTTCTCAATTATATTGGAAGTATAACGGCTGTCTGCCAGTATGTATTTCCGTTCGTTTGTTTTTATGTTCAATGTATAAATAGAAGATTCGACAGGATAATTATATACTATATTTTCACCGACAAAATTAACATTGGGGAAATTAATATATGCATATCCTTTACTCATATCAGGAACGATCTTAGATGACGATAATTGATAAGTTGTTATTGCCTTGTCTTTATCTGTAAAAATTTCTTTTACAACAAAAGTGTCAGAAGCTGTGTTTTTTGCCAAAAACATTAGTGAATGCCGAGAGGTATTATAAAACAAATGGGAAGTGAACATTGCATAATTGGTATTTATCAACAACTGTTCTTGTTCCTCCAAATATTTCTTCAAATCAATGGTTCTTTTTATCATTCCCACACTATCAATCAAGAAAGCACGTTCTGACTCATCAGATATCCATATAGAATCTAACGATTGTACATATATTCCTGACAGACGAACAATAGCATCAGGACCATCTCCTGGCAATATAATCTGAGTTACTGATTTAGATTGCAAATTCATGCAGTCTAAAGAATGTGATCGATAATTATAACCAATCAAGTAGTCCGTTGAATCAACGTGAACAGACGAAGACAGATAATATGATTTTAATTGCAAAATATCTTGTGGAGGAAATTTAATTTCCTCCACTTCTATTGTAACTTTATCATTATTATCATCCTTTTTCTCTGTTCTTTGTCCTGTGCATGATACAAAAGTCATACACAACATCAGAAAAAGAATTTTTAAATATGACATAATAATTAACAATAAGTTAAATGTGCACATCTACTATCACTATCATATACCGTAGAACCACACTCTGCACCTGCATGAGTAGGACATGGACGCAAATAATATGGCCCCCCAGTTTCTCCTCCCCATGCAAAAGCTTCTACATTAGCCAAAGCCAAATCTGACAATTTTGATTCATTCTGTGATATATAAACATTGTATCCCGCCACTATTGTAACTACAGCTACAACTACCATACTTAATAATTTCCTTTTCATATTTAATTCTTTATATTAGTAAATAAACTTTCATCTTTTCCGTATCTATCCTTTCAACAGAGTAGCAATAGTTTGTTACATTAACTTTTTATTCTTATGTTTACATCCGAATAACTTGCCCCTTCGACATTTATTTAGTTATTGCCATTGTGGCAATGGAAACTGCACAAGAACCGGATCTAAATCGTAAGCAATAGCATACATTGTTTTTCCGTCTTCTGCCAAACATATTTTCCCTAATATTTTATCACTCTTGAGCATCGCTATTTTATTACCACTCCACGTGTACACATATATCATATTTCCCGAAAATGAAGCCAAAGCATCTTGACGAAAGTTTTTTCCAGAATACAGTACATATACATAGTTTTCCGAACAAGTAGCACATAAATAATTTATTGGTGAATCCTTCGAAACCCCTGAATAAACTGTCGGACTATTTCTATACTCATAGTCTGGATAAGTGAGAATAGTCTCTTTTAGCAAATGCACCGAATCGTTTTCTAATTGATAGAAAGACAATATATCCGCTGACAAAAGAGAAGCGATAAATTTCGTTTTAGAAGGAGAAGCCGCTATACCAAACATATAAGCCTGTGAACGAACAATACCAGACACTTTCTTTTCATCCTCATCCCTGTAAGGCCATTCTCCAAATGTATTATGTACCTGTCCACCTGAATCCAGCACACAATACCTATATTTTTCATAAATACCAGGAGCTATAAACTTTCCGTTAGCCATAGGATGAACCTCAAGTGGTAATCCACTATCAACACGAAAAGTGGGGATAAATCGTACACCATCACCCGTTATTGAATTAGTATAATAAAACGTTTTTTTATTTATATCGTAAAATGAAAAAGAACTTCCACTGTGTGATTCTAAAGAAGAAAGTACAGTAAATTCAGAAGGTCCCTGCCCACGTATACCGGCCTTTCCCAAATATTTTCTGGATTTTACATTAAAAAAGAGCAACATGGAGTCGGACTTAGCATCCATAACCGCCAAAATTGAATCTGATAATGCCATCTCTCTAGGACCTCCTATTATATAATTATCTTCATAAATAATAGGCTGGCAGATGATATTTTCCACCCGAATAGTTTCTTGGTTACTTGAACGACAAGATAATAGAAGAAGTATCAATATCCCGCCTAATAGTGGCATTTTATTCTTTGTATCTATCATATCTATATCAATTTTTAAAAGAATCATAGTCGCATCATTTTTGAGAAAACGATCCAACTATGACTCTAATAACTGTTAGTTATTCATTACAGCTTTCAGTATTAATGAATACTTATCCATATTATGGAATTCTACCTCCATCTATATCCCTCAAATACTTCATGATAATAGGAATCGTAGCAAGCCTTCGTTTCACCTACACAAATATATGGAATATCAACTTCTGGACTGGCAGCCAATGCTTCCATGTTGGCCAAAGTTAAGTCCGATAACTTCATATTATTTTGTGAAGTACATACATTATATCCCGCAACAGTGGCAATAGTAACAATAGCTACAATACCCATTAGTTTCTTTTTCATTCTGTCATTTTTTTAGTTTGTACTTTTTCGTTTTTCTTCTGTATTTATCCTTTCAACAGAATAGTAATAGTTTGCTACATTATTTTTTTATTCTTATGTTTGCATCGGAATCTTTTTTAAAGGTTTAGGAGCAGGTGATATGTAAGCAAATCCTGCAAGATGAACAAACTCATCATTCTGCTCCTTTTAATCAAGTTAATTATCTCATTCAGCCAAAGTAAAAGCATTACAAATATATTTTTTACCGTTTTCTATTATTTATATAAAAATTCCATCACATGAAATTCTGGCGAACTACTAATGCCATATATCCTTTTGTGTACCGTATCAACAGCAAAATTTATTATTCCCTGATCCAAAGAATATATCCTTTGGGGAATCCCATTCCAATCATAAACTAATATACGATTTGGCAGTTCTATTTCTGTAGCACCAGGATTCCAAACCTTCCCATTGAATAACACCCAGAATTCATCTCCGACATTGTATGGAAAAAAATATGCATCTTTATTATCCTTATCAGGAGCAGCTATAATGGAATTACCATTATGAAATTCTTTGAAACGTGCATATGAATGTTCAGGTCCATGAATACGTTTTTTCAATTGCTCATTTTGATCATATATTTCAATCAAATCTGTCCACTTATAACAAACCGCAATTCTATCTTTCATATTAGTCACAAAAGATGATTTAAAAGCTTCCATTTTTTCATCATCTGTATATGATAGATCTGTTCCAGCTGGATAGCGTCCGAATTCATCTATCTTATTTCCATCTTTATCAAATTTTATTAATTGATTTTCAACATTATAAGTCGATCCTATAAAGAAATCGGCAAGTATACCTATTTCACCATATATCTGTAGTTCCAATCTTTTCATTTCTAGAGGAACTGTATTTTCATTTTCAAGGAAATCTCTTGTACTATACGTAAACAATGTAAAAGTAGCAACATCAAATATTAGAATATATTCCGAATCAAACTTTATAATGGAAGGACGAATCATCTCATTTGGTCCTTGTCCTAATGAAATCCGTTCACCTATTTTTCTTTTATCCTTCAAACTAAAAAGATGAAATATTTTTTTCTCCTTTGGATTCATTGTTATCAGGAGAGTATCACAAACATATATACGCATAGGTTTCAGAACTTCCTTGTCAGATAGAAATACTGTTCCAGACAATTTCTGATTAAATGCGAAATCCTCATAATTAATAGAAGTTGCATCCTGATATTTACTCACATTCTTTTCACTGTAAGAACATGAAGCAGATACTAATAATACTGTTAATAAAAGTACTATATAAGACTTTGAGATATTCATAAATCAACAAACTTAACGATTATTATTTCAACATATATTTTAAAATAACAGGAGGCTCCATTACAGATTTACGTGAAGCACAATAAAGAAATTTCTCTGATTTATCTATAGATATAGAATATACATATCTATCCAATTTATAATTACAGATAAAGTTACCGTCAAAATCTAATTTAAGAATCTCAACAGGATTAAGATTCTTAAGATCACTATGTTTATTGCCCTCATATACCAAATAAATATGTTTATCTGTTATAAAATAGTCACTATAAGTTCTATAATCAAGGTCATTGGCAAATGCTATAAAATTAATTGGAGCATTTGATTGTTTTTGAGTATATTGTGGTTTCAAATTATCAGGACCTTCTAATGAACGAATTTGAATCAAAGAATCATCATAAATACGAATAACATCACTATGCATATCGGCAGCCCATATGTCATTAGTTAACGGATTTTTAAAGAAATGAGCACCATTGATAGAAGCTACAAAATATTCAAAATCATTTATTCCTTTCTTGGATTCTTCATTTTTCATATAAATATGTAGAGGAGATGAAATATGATTATCATATTCTTTACTATCTAAATACCACATATTATAGCCTATATAATGATTGCTATCAAGCAAACATAAATCCGCAGTACTCAAAATTTCCGAAGAATATTTAAATTTAGATAGTATCTGTAATCTATTATTTTTTAGAATAGAATCTAAATTTACCGTATAATATAGTTGTGTATTTATATCTTGAAGATAAAATTCTGTACTAGTATTTGAATGGATATTAACAGCACAAGTAGACATTTCATTCGGTCCACTTCCTTTAGCAACAAAACGTGCTAAAAATTGTCGGGTATTTAATGAATAGATTTCCAGCAAATATTCACAATTATCTTGATTTCCAACCACCAAAACGCTATCATTCATCACTATAAAGTTAGCAGGATTTAAGAGACTATCAATAACTATCTCATATGGATTATTTAAATAAATATGACTTCCGAAAGTTTCACGAGAAAAAACAACTCTATCAACCGACTCTTCTTGTTGCGTACAACTACCGATGGCAATAAAGACTACCAATAATAACACTATTAATACATTTTTCATAATATAATAGTTTTAATTCAATTACACCAATTCATCAGTCTACTCCTTTTTTATTATGTCATTTATTAATCTATTAGCCAAAATCAAATTTCAGTATTGGCTGATCATTATTTACATCTGTCGCTATTATCGTTTTCGTAGCTTCATCCACCCAAATACCATATATATAATGGTCGAGCACATATCTACATAACGGTTCTCCTTTCAAACTGAATACATAAATATACTTTCCTCCATCAGGAAGCCTTCCACTTTGTCTTGCTATCTCCTTAAAAGACGTTCCATGAAATACTGCATAAATGGCACTATCTGTTACTTGTACATCACTAAATCCCATAACACCTGTTGGTATACCATATCCATCTGATATTTTGAATTCAGGTTCACCATGCTCACCTATACGAACAACATGAGTACTATCTTTCAAACTATAAACCTCAAGGACCTCTCCCAATTGAGTGACTGCCGCCAATATTCCGTTATTAGGATTGTAGTCTAGGAAACTCCTCCACGCTTGAGCCAATGCCGGACGAGCATTTTTCAATGCTTTTTCATCAATAGTCGGAATAATCCCTATCTTATCTATAAGCCTCCCATTACGACCAACTCGACATAAACGATTTTCACCGGAATAATCAGGAATAATAAACATTGAATCATTATATATAGCAAAATCAAGTGGTCGAAGTATATCTTCATCCAATGTTACCGCTTCGTCACGAAGCAGTGAATCACCGGATGAAGAAAAGTCTAACCTAGTTAATTCACTTTTATTGGCATCCAATGCCCAAACTCCACGATCCTGCAAACGAAAATTCTCCATTGATAACATTTCTGTAGGTGAATCACCACGCTTGCCAAAAGAAGATAAATACTGAAAACTCGGATATTGGAATAAATGTCCATAATGATCAAGACCATGTAAATCCATTACAATGGCTTTATCTCCTTTGATTCGTATCCTAAACGGATAGCGTAATAAAGCCGTATCAAGCTCTATTACTTCTCCTTTTAGTTCTTTTTTTTGTGGAAACTCTGAATAAAAAGATACATTTCCTCCATATTCCTTATACTTTGTACTGCAAGACAGAAAAACAAAGAAAAGAAACAAGAAGATTACATTATTCCTCAAGACTGTATCCCCCAAAAACATATTCAACTTTAATATGAGATACAGGGCAATCTACAGAACCTACGCCTATACATTTCCCACTACCCACACTTTCACCAGCAGCTAAAGCTTCTACATTATATAAAAGCAATGAACTTACTTGCTTATCATGAATACCTAAATTTTTAACAGCAACGATCGCTACAATACATACAAAGAAAATAGTTACTAATTTTTTCATATTACTTTCACTTACAAGATTAATTATGTAGCCAAAAGTAGCGGACAAGGATTAGATAGCAAAAAAAAATAGCGGACCATATCGGACCAACTATTTTTTTACGGAAAAACACCGATGAAATCGGCATTTTTGAGAAGACAATTTGTTTGCATCAAAGAAGCAATTGATAAGTTTCTACACCTCTTTTTATTTCTATCGAAGTATCAAAATCATAAATAATGGAACGTAAACGAGTTATAGCTTTATGAATTCTATAAATATCACCGCTTCCATCTGGCCACAATCTTTTCATTATATCATCATCACTTAAAATATATCCTTCTTCCTTCCTTTGCAAAAAAAGCTCTAACAAATGGCTAGATTGAGCCGAAACTTTTTTGGTATATCCATTTTTCTCTATCTTTTGTTGTTCAGCATAAAATATTATATTATCATGCAAAACGTAAGAGCGTATAGGAGTCCCATTGATTTCCTTTACCAGCTTTACAATTGGTATTTCTACAATTTCTTTTTGTCGCATTGCTGAAACTTTCTTTAAAGTCACTATGCAAATCTTATAGGTCATATAAACACTTATAATACATAACAACAAAAATAGTGTAATCTCCATATGGATCAGACTCCATACTGTATAATAGAGATATCCCTTCACTTCTATTTCACAAGCATAACCTAGATAAATCGTAAACATTAAGGTTGAAGGATTAGCCCATTCACTCTGAACTGTATTCAAAGAATTAGTATTACCTTGTTCATCAGTGGTTGATATACATAAAGCAGACTTATTAAAGATATGTGATTTCGACAAATATTCTTTCCAGATCACGTTTAATGAATCAGGCAAAAGAGGCTTCTTTCCAAACGTAAAACTATGCATGGCACGTACGTTGGTATTATCAGTTATATTCATATAATGTTTTTGAAGATCCAAACGATAATAATGTTTACCGAACTCATCTTCCAAAAAGACAGAATCTGGCACATCTGCGACATTCAAAAACTTAGAGTCTGAATAAAAAGAAAAAGGAACTTGTAAATCTCTACTTTTCACTTCCTGATCAACTACCTCAATAAAAGCTTTTTTCGCCTTCTCTTTAAGGGCAGATAACTTAAATTCATAAATATACTTGCAGGCAAAAAAGAATGCAACTCCACCAATACAAGCAATAGCAACTAACAGAATAATATTTTTAGTTCTCATCGTGTTTCATTTTATGTCCTTTTCAAGCACAAAGATAACATTTTTTACATAAATCGACGAGTTAGATAGATAATACCATATTACCAAAAACATATTCCTGCAATTTTCTAGCAGGAGCGTTAGAGAATAAGTTATCAGCCTTTTCATCCATAGTAAAAGCATCTGTCCTATTTTTAAGATTTACCTGTTTAATTTTAAAGTAAAAATGAAGCAAAGAGAGAAATAAATGCATAAATCAATGCAAGAATATACCGTTTTCAGACTAAATATTACATAAATAAGGGATAAGAAACGAATTATTTACCTCTAACTAAGCTTTGTTCCTCACCGAGGAACGACTCGTTGCCCGGTGTGCGTCACTTCCTTCCTCACCGAGGAACAATACATTCATCGGTGAGACCCGAGTTTATCGGTATATTTTAAGCTATTTCAAACTTTATTCCATCCAAATCAAATGTAGCAAAAAGAAAGTACTTATCAAATAATCAAACGAATATATACAAATAATTTCTCTATAGCAAACAATAAGCATCCAAATAACACAAAAATAAAGCACTACAGGTTTCCATAATCCCTAATTACTCACATATTTATTTGCATACAAGACTCTGTCTTAAATTCAAGCAGGAGAAACGCATAAAATATCCTATTTTTATGTATGTTCTCATTTCAAGACTTCCATATATAAAAAAATCCTATATCATGTCTAAGATGATATAGGATACTAACAATTATATAGAAACGTTTATTACAACGCCTTTATTTCTTCTATGGACAAGCCTGTGACTTGCGAAATAACATCAAGAGGAATATTCAGAGACTTCATATTGCTTGCAGCTTCCCTTTTCTCTTTCAGACGACCTTCATTAATACCTTCCACACGACCCTCTACACGACCCTCTACACGTCCTTCTACACGCCCTTCTGCACGCCCTTCTGCACGTCCTTCTGCACGTTCAGTGAATATATTATCTTTTAATATTACAATATTATCCAAATGGCGATAGTAAGCATCAAGCTCTGCTTTAGTCATCTTGTCAAGTTTTAGTCGTTCACGGGCTTCTGTTAAACCTGGAGCAGTCGCACTATCAGGAATATCACCTGTATTCAAATAATAGATCCATTCTTCCAACGGACTTTTAGCTACCTGATTAAAATCATTGACCTTCAAAATATAGTATTCAGGATAAAGTTGACTTACTGTATCCACTTTAAAAGTTTGTTTTTGAAAAGGAGTCAACTCAAGCATATCTCCTTGATGAATTCCCCGGAATTCTGTTTTACCGTGATATACGGTATCTTTACCACTACCCAAAGAAAAATAGACAATATTGACACTATATACTTTACGTACCTTATCATAACCTTCTCCACGATTAATATACTCGGTTACTAATTTTGAAGTACCAAACAGCATACGTTGAAAATAAGCATACTCATTGTTATTCTGAACTTCAATCAGAATAAGTTCACCTTTCGAGTTCTCCGCAAGCATATCAACACGATTATACTTATCAAACTCATCTTCTTGATTGCTTTCACTCTCCAAAAGCTTCCGAATGATTATCTTTTCATTGAGAAGAGTAGTCAGGAAGCCTTCAAGAACTGCAAAATTGGCTTTATTACGCAATAAACGCTTCATAGCCCAATCGAAACGAATATAATTACTCGGCATAAGTTCGTCTCCTTTCTCGTTTTCTTTTTTCATGCTAACAAAGGTAAGCAGAATATGTTTGATTTCAAGTATATATGCTTCAATTTCTTTCTACTAAGAATATTCTATCTTCCACTCTCCCAAAGTCCTTGTTAAACTATCAAAATTTACTCCAACTTTAACGACCTTGCGAGACATAGATATGATAGTAGGAAGTGGTTATGCATGGAGTGCTATAACGTATGGCAATGGAAAATATATAGCTCTTGCGGGCATATATACTATACTGCTCATTCAAATGATGGTGCTAATTGGACAGTTAATACAAAAACATTCATTGGTTATTCAAGTGGTAGAGCATTAGTATACGGTAATGGAAAATTTGTTGTTGTTGGAACAGATAATCAAACAGCAGTATATGGTGGTGCACATATGTCCACCAACGGTGAAGTTTGGACTGGTCCTATTACAACTTTGGGTGGCAGGTTATTAGGGATAACTTATGGTAATGGGAAATTTGTCGCTGTCGGAGAATACGGTACTAGTGTAAGTTCTGTAGATGGCATTACTTGGACATATAGCTCTATTCCTGATACGGATGGTGTTGGTAATTCACAACAGTACTTTTATGGTATAGCTTACGGTAATGGAAAGTTTATAGCAGTAGGAGGTGGCAAAAGATATAGTACATCATCAGATGGAAAGGCATGGTCAACAAAAATAATGTTATCTGACGGTAAATGGCCAATTTTACGTGCTATTACATATGCCAATGGAAGGTTCGTCGTTGTAGGTGATGAAGGTTTTATTGCATACTCTACTGACGGTGAATCTTGGGTAAAGGTTACTGTTCCAAATTCAAAATGGTTAGCTATATCTTACAATAATGGAAAATTTGTAGCTGTAGGTAATAATGGTTATGTTACAACCTCAATAGATGGTGAGAATTGGACTACTCCAGAACAAATTAAAGACGAATCGGGTAAAGTCGTTACAGTGCAACTCAATGGTGTTTGCGTTATGCCATAGGTAATCGAATTACATATCAAAATATTAGTAGGGCATGCTGGGAAACTGGCATGCCCTATTTTGTTTATAAGGAATGCTACATATTTAAATATTGAATAAGCTTTTCGTAATGATGAATAATAGTGTAAATAAGTAAATAGAACTGTTGTCAATAAAAGCGTAGGACTTAATGTAAATTCATATTTTGATTTACTTTTTTGTGAAATTAAAATAAATTTGCTACCTTGCCAACCTGTTTTATTGCAGGTGCTTCTTGCTCCAATAAAAAAGTAAATCATCTTTAGATATCATCAGTAATAATATGTTATGAAAAAAGTAAAAGAATTATTTTTCGGTTTTAATGATGCTGAAAATTTTAAGAGAAAAGAATATAAAGGTTTATTTTCCAAGTTTTTTACTAGAACAACAAATTTAACAGAAATGTTGTTGCCTCATAAATATTTCTTAATTGGAGATAAAGGAACAGGTAAAACCGCACTTGCTGTATTTTTATCAAACACCCATTACAAATCTCATAAAAGTAATTTAGTATATATAAGAGAAACTGAGTACCAGAAATTTGTTAGTATGAAAAAAGAAAGACACTTAACTCTTTCAGATTATCAAAATATATGGAATGTAATATTACTATTGCTAATAGCAAAGCAAATAGATAACGGAGAAAATAACTCAGTATTATTCTCTAAATTTTCCAAATTTAAGCCACTAAAAGATACTATAGAGGAATTTTATCAAAAAGCGTTTAGTCCTGAAATAATTTATGCATTAAATTTTGTGGAGGATTCAAAAAGAGCCGCAGAATTATTGAACGAATATTTTACTTTGAGTGGAGAGAGTTATAAATCTGAATCTTTTTCAGAATCAAGATTTCAAATAAATCTTCTTTACATACAGAAAAAATTTGAGTCTGCAATTAGCTCATTAAAGCTGGAAAATGATCATATAATTTTTATAGATGGAATTGATATTAGACCTAGAAATATTGAATATGAAGAATATTTAGAATGTATTAAAGGATTAGCCAATGCCATGTGGACTATTAATAATGATTTTTTATCAAATATAAAAGACTCAAAAGGGCGAATTAAAATTGCAATTTTAATAAGACCAGATATTTTCGCATCTTTAGGTTTGCAAAATCAAAATAATAAAATAAAAGACAATGGGGTGCTTTTGGATTGGAAAACAACTTACCCTAAATATCGGGATTCTGAAATATTTAAAATGATAGAAAATATTTTAAATTCACAGCAGGATGAGGAAAAAGAGTTAGGAGAATGCTGGGATTATTATTTCCCTTACCGTACTACATCAAGAAAAAAAGAAGAAGATTCTTTTGTCTCTTTTTTGAGATTCTCAATGTTTAAACCACGTGACATTATTTCAATGTTAAATATTCTCCAAGAAAATTTCATACGAGAAGATAAACGAAAATGGCCAATTTTCTGTGAATCAGATTTTACCCATTCTGATTTTCGCCGTAAATACGGTGACTATTTACTTGGAGAAGTAAAGGATTATTTGTCTTTTTATCATTCAGATCAAGATTATGAACTGTTTTTAAAATTCTTTGAATATCTTGATGGAAAATTGATTTTTGACTATAATGAATATATTCAAGCTTATGAGAATTTTGCCGACTATGTAGAGCGAAATAATATAGAAGTCCCTATATTTTTTGAATCAAGCGACAAATTCCTTCAATTTATATTTCAGTTAAATATAATTTGCTATATAGATAAAACTATTGAAAATGAAGATATGTATCATTGGTGTTTTCGAGAACGTTCTTATGCGAATTTAAATCCAAAGATAAAATATGGTGTCACTTATAAATTACATTATGGATTCAATAAAGTTTTTAACGTTGGTAAACCTGTGCAAAGAAGGGCTATTACAATAAGAAAAACAAAAGATTGATTTATATATGGGGAATTATTATAGTTAAGTAAGTGGGCATAATTAGTTTATATTGAGAATTTCTCTGGATCTAATTCTGAAACCGTACAGAGTCAAACTTTCATGCATTTATAGTATAAAATAATTCTGCCCACCTACTTAAAACAATAAATAATAGTACTTAATTAGGGGTATTTTAGTAAATGCTCATAATATAAGAATAGTTTGTTATAAAGTCCAACCAGTCATTATACACAATCGTTGGTACAATAAAGTATATAGTTGCGATTGAAAATGTTAAGATAGTGACGCTATCCCACCAACATAGTGACGGTATATGCACAGGATAGCGTCACTATCCAAGGCATATACCGTCACTATATTTAAACCGACATTTCGGGCTTTTAGCTCTAGTTTCTGCGCTGTGTAGGCAGGGTAAATTCCTGCGAATCACAAATCACTCCATTCTCGTCCGCCACTGCGACACGGAATGTCACTTCACCGTCTTTCAACCTTTCGCCGGCATGGATCGAAGCCGTATAACGGATACCCTCACCCGGAAGAATTTCCTCTATCATCACCGAAGGAGAGATGCCGAGATGCTTCACCTTTTCTACCGTTTCCACCACAGGAACCACATTATAGACAGGCTTTCTTCCTTCATTCATAATCTCAAAAATGATCTTGCTATTTTCTCCCGCATCAATCACATGGCTACGATTATCATCAATGAAACGGATCTTGCGCAACTTCAGTTGAGAAATAGGCGGCTGCACTTGCGGCTGCTTCTTATACTTTTGCACACGTACTTCCCGTACTTCAGGAACATACGCATCCTCTTCTATCTGTTCTTGTCTCGGTGCCGTCAACGCATTTCCAATAGCCGCACCGGCAATGGTTCCTACAATATTTCCAATAGCAGAGCCACGATAACCGCCCCTCCAGCCATGATTATTATCTCCGATAAGTCCGCCTATCGAACCTCCCAGACTACCTCCGATAGAAGCACCTGCCATGATAGCTCCCGGATTTCCCATACGCCCCGACGCACATCCACTCAAAAGCAAAGCGGAAAGCAAAATTACTGTTAGTTGTTTCTTCATGAGCCTCTCTATTTAGTGTTATTATTTATTCTACCACTTTAAAACGAGCGAAACGCAACAATAGTTGTTTATCTCCCGCATTTTTAAAATGAATAGTAGCTTTCGCATTGTCTCCCGTTCCTTCCACTTTCAGCACTTCGCCCAATCCGAAACGTTCGTGCTCTATCATCTGTCCGACTTGTACTCCCGCTACCGATGCCGAACCGGAAGACGCCATCTGCGCACCGCTATTTCCACCAACAGCACTTACCTTCTTCAAATTTCTCGGTACACTGGGAGCAATAATCTGCGCTTTCGGACGTTGCTGTAAGGAAGCGCGGAAACGTCCCGCACCTTCATCAACAGCACGGCTCACTCCTGCTTCATGAGGCAACCGCAAATAATCAACATCAATATCACGCAGAAAACGGCTGGGACTTCCAAACTCCATCTTTCCGTAACGGAAACGGGTTTTGGCAAAAGACAGATAACAATGTTCTTCCGCACGGGTAATAGCTACATAGAACAAGCGACGTTCTTCTTCCAGCGCCCGGGGAGAATCTCCTACCATCCCGCTGGGAAACAGATTTTCTTCCAGACCGACCACAAATACATTCTTAAACTCCAATCCTTTAGCCGAATGAACGGTCATCAACGTTATCTTTTCTCCGTCATCCGCCTTATCGGAGTCCTGATCGGTGAGCAATGCAATCTCCGAAAGGAAATCAGTAAGAGACACATTCGGATTGCCCTCCTCCTGCCGCAAAGCGCAGAAGTCGTTCATTCCATTCACCAACTCTTCTATATTCTCTTTACGACTCAGATTCTCGGGTGATGTGTCCTGACAAACATCATTGATAATACCGGACTGACGGATAATATCCGTTCCTATTGCATAAGCGTTCTTATCCGCCTGATCAGCAATAAAACCTTCTATCAGTTCACGAAAGCCCTGTAGTTTTGCATGAGTTCCCTTATTTATATCCAGTCCGTAACTCAAGGGTTCGCAAACTGCCGCCCAAAGACTTACGCCATGATTGGTAGCCGCCGATATAATCTTCCCAACCGTAGTATCTCCAATGCCACGAGCCGGATAATTAATGATTCGTTTGAATGCTTCTTCATCATTCGGATTCACTACCAAACGGAAATAAGCAATCACGTCTTTTATTTCTTTCCGTTGATAAAACGAGAGTCCCCCATATATCTTATAAGGCATACTCCGTTTCCGAAGAGCCTCTTCGAAAATACGGCTTTGCGCATTCGTACGATACAAAATGGCAAATTCAGCATATCCGTAATGAAACTCCCGCCGCAGCTCCGCAATCTTATTAGCCACAATATCACCCTCTTCCACATCACTATACGCCTGGAATACACCGATAGGTTCGCCCTTTTCTTTCTCCGAGAACACGGCTTTCCGTATCTGACGTTCGTTCTTTTCAATCAGGCTATTGGCTGCACAAACAATGGTTTGTGTAGAACGGTAATTCTGTTCCAGTTTAAAGACTTTCGTATTGGGGTAGATTTTCGTGAAATAGAGAATATTATCAATATCCGCCCCACGGAAAGAATAGATACTTTGCGCATCGTCTCCCACGACACAGACACGTTGATTCTCCTTTGTCAGTTGCAGAACAATGCTATGCTGCGCATAATTCGTATCCTGATACTCATCCACCAGCACATAACGGAACTGATCCCGATAGCGTGCCAGCACTTCCGGAAAGTCACGAAACAGAATATAGGTATATACCAATAAATCATCAAAATCCATCGCTCCCGCCTGACGGCATCTGTCCCAATAACGGGTATAGATATCACGGATAGCAGGCATCTTGGCAGCCATATCTCCTTCGTAAGCCTCTTTATTAGCTGCATACCCCGTAGGAGTGACCAAATGGTTTTTTGCATTGGAGATGCGTGCCTGCACTACTCCCGGCTTATAAGTTTTCTCGTCCAACCCCATCTCTTTGATGATGGAACGAAGCAGGCTCTTACTATCAGCCGTATCATAGATGGTGAACTGGGAAGTAAATCCAATATATTGTGCTTCAGCACGAAGAATACGTGAGAAAATGGAATGAAAAGTACCCATCCACAAATAACGTGCCCGTTCCATACCTACCTGCCGGGCAATACGCTCTTTCATCTCGCGCGCAGCCTTATTCGTAAAGGTCAGCGCAAGGATATTCCACGGATTGTATCCGTTCTCCTGTTCCAGCAAGTAAGCGATTTTATAAGTCAACACGCGCGTCTTCCCCGAACCTGCACCGGCTATCACCAGCGAAGGACCGTCATTATAAGTCACTGCAGCACACTGACTCTCATTCAATTCATCTATATAATTGGTATTCATAACAGCATTATAAAAACAATGTGGATTTTTAACAAACCCTTGGCATTCAAATTTGTTCTCAATACAAAAGTATAATATTCATTCGAGAATGAAGGTATTTTTATGAATTTTCATCACTAACTATTTTAACCTAACCCCAAAAAGCAATGAAAAGGAGTATATTTTTATCAATTATTTTGAGTTTGTTTCTGGTTGCCTGCATTCCACAGGCAATGGCACAAAAGCAGAGCCGTCTGGAAAAGCTGCTAAGGTATCTGAACGATAATGACGCCGACAAATGGCAGAAAAACCGTGATAAGATAGATGACGAGACGCAAACCTATTACGCTGAGGAACTGGCATTGTTGGATGTTCTCAACGGATTGTGGAACGGACAAAATGAGCAAGCTGCCACCAACTATTTCGGCTGCTACGAAAAGGCCGCGAAAGCTTATTTTCCGAATATCTGCGAAGAAGAGAAAATACAGCTTTCCAACATACAAGGCAAAGCGGAACAGGCTGTTATCTCCATCCTGGAAGCATCGAAAGAGCAGATTCCCTTTAGCAAAACATTGATGGACAGCATCCAGTCAAGCGGCTATACGGCAGACTCCGCCCTCTTGCAGAAGGTGCGGGACATCCGCGAACTGGCCTTACTGGAAGGGATGCTGAAAACACCTGCGCCGAACATCTATCAAACGTATACCTCGGAATATCCGAACGGCAAGTTTATCTCTCAAATCAACACTGCGGAGAACAAACGGCTTTATCAGATCGTAAAGAGTAATCCGACCTCTGCGAATTTTAAGGCATTCTTTGATAATGCCGCCATGCAGAAATTCTTCACTGATAAAGATACACGCCCCTTCCTTTCGGAAGTCCGCACGTTATACGACGATTTTCTATTTCAAGGGATTGACAGCCTCCGGGAGAAAGGAAACGCAACAGCTATCCGGCAGACCATTGACGAGTATAAGCAATCACCTTATCTGACTTCCACAGCACGTACGCACCTGGATGACCTTGAATATCTTAGCGAAAAAGCTGATTTTGAACTTTTAAAACCTGCCATTGTCAGTTCCGAATCGTTAAGTATGTTGCAGGATTTTCTTTGTACACACAGATACAAGGAATTTCGCGACCAGGCCAACGCACTGCGGGCACCATTTATTCTGCAAACAATCATATCCACCCCTACTTCCGTGAAATATTATAATGGAGGGCGGCTGATAAAGTCTGCGGAAAACGACAGCACAGGGACCACTTCGACCACTTATTCGTATGACGATAAAGGACAGCTCGTCTCCACCCTGGCACTTACCATGAAGAACGGGCAGCCAGACAATGAAATACAGACGAATAGATTATACGACCCGCAAGGTCACTGCATCTTTGAGGTACAAACGAATCCGAAAACCAGAACGGATCTCTACCGGCGGACACGCCGCATCGGTACCGATGGAAGTATCGAGAGTGATTCGCTCAAATATGCAGATGGAAGAGTCGTCATAAGCTCCTACAACAAACAGGGATTATTGACCGAAACCAAAGAATATAATAAGAACGGAGAACTTCAGGCATACACCGCCAACAAATATGATGATAAAGGAAGATTGATTTCATCCCAACATCAGAACTTGCTTTTTGCCAATTCTCCGGATCAGATTATTTCACAAAAAGATGCTTATGAATACGATAAATATGGTTATCTGTCACAGATTGTCTACCAACGGATTTGGGGTAATAACCAAAAAACGTCCGGATGCCTGACTTGCCTGTATGATAAATACGGGAACCGGATTGACGGCAATTCTTATTATGAATATGACAATACGGGCCAATGGATCTGCCGGACCAACCGTGATCACCCGAAAGAGGTGGAACGTATACAGTACATTTACAAATAAAGCAAGATGCTGTGAACATTTTGCAGAAGGCTTCTGTTATTATAGTATAACAAGCCAATTAAAACTTGTAACATTATGAATACAATATTAATGTCTTTAATTATGATGACCATGACTTACGAAATGCCTAAACTTCCTTACGCAAACAACGCGTTGGAACCTGTAATCAGTCAGCAAACAATAGATTTCCATTACGGAAAACATCTACAAACGTATGTAAATAATCTGAATAGCCTCGTGCCCGGAACAGAATATGAAGGTAAAACGGTAGAAGAAATCGTTGCAACCGCACCGGATGGAGCTATATTCAATAACGCCGGACAAGTATTGAATCACAATCTGTACTTCCTGCAATTTGCCCCGAAACCATCAAAGAAGGAGCCGGCAGGCAAACTGGGAGAAGCCATCAAACGTGATTTCGGTAGCTTTGAAAACTTCAAGAAAGAATTCAACGCTGCAGCAGTCGGATTGTTCGGCTCAGGATGGGCCTGGCTATCCGTTGGTAAAGACGGTAAACTGAAAATCACAAAAGAAGCCAACGGCAGCAATCCGGTACGTGCCGGTTTGAAACCGCTTCTCGGATTTGACGTTTGGGAACACTCCTATTATCTGGATTATCAGAACCGCCGCGCCGACCACGTAAATGCCCTGTGGGATATCATCGACTGGGATGTGGTTGAAAAAAGAATGTAACCGGATTTACTAGCAAAACTAGACTTATGAAAAAGGTCGTTGTGTTTTTCACAGCGACCTTTTTTACAGATTAAAAAAAACAAACTTTTATTGTATATCAGACGCATTAGTTGTATTTTTGCAACTCATAAACTAGCATAACAAACAATTATGGTACTATATAAAAGAGAAGAGATACGATTTATTGTCTCCATTGCCGTTCTCCTTTTCTTCCCCCTTTTCTGCAACGCTGCCGCTACAGAAGAACCAGAGGAAGAGATCCTGTTCATTACCTCATACAATTCTGACACTAAATATACCTACGATAATATCAGCACATTTATAGAAACCTACACCCAGTTGGGAGGAAGATACTCGACTATTGTAGAAAACATGAATGCGACAGATTTGACGCAGGCGCACCAATGGAAAAAAACATTAACCGATATTTTGGACAAACATCCGAAAGCTAAATTAGTGATCCTTTTGGGTGGTGAGGCATGGAGCAGTTTCCTTCATCTTGAAGATGAGAAATATAAGCAGCTTCCTGTTTTCTGCGCAATGGCATCACGCAACGGCATCCGTATTCCGGAAGATTCAATCGATATCCGGAACTATAATCCTGTAAGTATCGACTTAACGGAACGAATGAAGGAGTACAACGTAAAATACTGTGATACATACGAATATAATATCAGCAAAGATATCGAAATGATACAGGATTTCTACCCGGACACAGAGCACCTGGTATTTGTATCGGATAATACCTACAACGGACTTGCCGAATTGGCATGGTTCAAGAAAAACCTGCAACATTTCCCGCACTTATCCATCACCTACATTGACGGCCGCATCCACACACTCGATATGGCTACCAATCAATTGCGCAATCTTCCCAGAAACACAGCAATGCTTCTGGGTATCTGGAGAATTGACAGCCGGGGTATCACTTACATGAACAACTCCGTTTATGCTTTTTCCAAAGCCAATCCGCTCCTGCCTATGTTCAGTATGACTTCCACTGCAATAGGTTATTGGGCCATCGGGGGATATGTCCCGCAATATGAAGGAGTGGGAAAAAGCATGGGAGAATATGCTTACCGCTTTTTAGACCAGAAGGAAACGGGTATCAGCAGCATCAATGTCTTACCCAACAGATATAAATTTGACGCGAAGAAACTAAAAGAATGGGGATTTGAAAACAAGAAGTTGCCTGTCAACTCAATGGTTATCAATCAACCCATCCCCTTCTTTGTAGCTTATAAGACAGAAGTGCAGTTTATCCTGATTATATTCCTCGTATTAGTAGGAAGTCTGATGATTTCCCTGTACTATTATTACCGGACTAAAATACTGAAAAATCACCTTGAAAGAACCACGCAACAATTAAGGGAAGATAAAGAGAAACTGGAAAAGTCTGAAATTGAATTACGTGACGCCAAAGAGCGCGCCGAAGAAGCCAATCAATTAAAAAGTGCCTTTGTCTCGAATATGAGCCACGAGATTCGGACACCGTTAAACGCGATTGTAGGTTTCTCCAGCTTGATTATCGGTTCGGTAGAGCAGAATAATGAACTGAAAGAATACGCGGATATCGTCCAGACTAATTCCAGTTTATTGCTCCAACTGATTAGCGATGTACTGGATATATCACGCCTGGAATCAGGAAAGCTGCAATTCAACTATGGATGGTGTGAGCTAGTGAAGCATTGCCAGAATATGATTACCCTCACCAACCGGAACAAGACAGTGGATGTAGACATCAAACTCCAAATGCCTAAAGAGCCTTACATGCTCTACACGGACCCTTTGCGTCTGCAACAGATTATCATCAACCTGCTGAATAATGCCTTGAAATTCACTCCTGCCGGAGGAAGTATCACGCTGGATTATAAAGTGGACGAAGAAAAGCAATGTATGCTGTTCTCGGTGACAGATACCGGCACGGGAATCCCCGAAGATAAACAGGAACTCGTATTCCAACGTTTCGAAAAGCTGAATGAATTCGTGCAGGGCACAGGGTTGGGACTGGCTATCTGTAAACTGACCATCCAATATATGGGAGGTGATATATGGATTGACAAGAGCTACAAAAATGGCGCCCGATTTATCTTTTCTCATCCCATCAAAAAACAGGAATCAACAGAAAAATGAAAAAAAAACGACTGATTTAGTGTTTTTCTGTTTCTTTTTCGCTTACTTTGCCCCCGTAAAGACAAAGGGGTGCCCCACGAGGGGCTGAGATTATACCCTAGGAACCTGAGGCAGTTAGCACTGACGTAGGGATTGTGTTTCTTCTTATCGCCTTTCTATTTAAGCACGCTCTTTGTATTTACTTTCAACTTATTTATTCTGATAGGACAATGAAAGTACAAGTGAACAACAAAGAGGTGGAAATGACTCCTGACTCTACCCTTACGCAACTGACAGCACAGCTCGAACTTCCGGTTCAAGGCATTGCTATCGCCGTAAACAACAAAATGATTCCCCGTACCGAATGGGAACGTTTCATTCTGCACGAGAACGATAACCTGGTGATTATCAAAGCCGCTTGCGGAGGGTAAGGAGATGATTAGTCTACAATTTATCACGCATCAGACCGAACGGTATTCATACCTCGAATCGGCACGTATGGCACTCGAAGGCGGGTGCAAATGGATCCAGCTACGTATGAAAGACGCTCCTCTCGAAGAAGTGGAGGCAGTAGCCCTGCAACTGAAGCCGCTTTGCAAAGAGCACGAAGCAATCCTGATTCTGGATGACCACGTCGAACTGGCCCAAAAGCTGGAAGTGGACGGTGTACATCTGGGTAAAAAGGACATGCCTATCGACCAGGCCCGCCAAATACTTGGTGAAGCCTTTATTATCGGTGGCACTGCAAACACTTTCGAAGATGTCGTACAACACTATCGTGCCGGAGCCGATTATCTCGGCATCGGTCCTTTCCGGTTTACTACCACTAAAAAGAATCTAAGCCCCGTACTGGGTTTGGAGGGATATTCTTCTATTCTTTCACAGATGAAGGAAGCGAATATCGAAATCCCCGTTGTAGCTATCGGAGGAATCACTTTTGAGGATATTCCTGCCATACTTCATACAGGAGTAAATGGAATAGCCCTGTCAGGAACTATTCTCGGAGCAGATAATCCGGTAGAAGAAACACGTAGAATCATTGAAAGTGATTTATAATTTGTCAAATAATAAATGGGATTTTTTAGGCACGGATTACGCTGTTGCTTTATGCAATCATATTTCTAAAACCGTGAAATCCGTGTAATCCGTGCCTAAAATGACAATATCCCGCAGGGAAACCTTGCCGGGGCGCTACGCCCCTAAATTAGCATTTAAATAATCAACTAAAATATATAGAATGGAAAAGTTAGTAATTGCGGGACGCGAATTTAGCTCCCGTCTTTTCCTGGGAACAGGAAAATTCAATTCCAATGAAGTAATGGAACAAGCTATCCTGGCTTCGGGTACGGAAATGGTAACTGTTGCCATGAAACGAATCGACATGGATAACAAAGAGGACGACATGCTGAAACATATCATTCATCCGAATATTCAGTTATTGCCCAACACCTCCGGTGTACGTAACGCGGAAGAAGCAGTTTTTGCCGCACAACTGGCTCGCGAAGCTTTTGGAACAAACTGGCTGAAACTGGAAATTCATCCGGACCCGCGCTATCTGCTCCCCGACTCTATCGAAACACTGAAAGCTACGGAAGAACTGGTAAAATTAGGCTTTATCGTGTTACCTTATTGCCAGGCTGACCCTGTACTCTGCAAACGTCTGGAAGAAGCAGGCGCAGCTACCGTTATGCCGCTCGGTGCACCCATCGGTACAAACAAAGGATTGCAGACAAAAGAATTCCTGCAAATCATTATCGAACAGGCGGGTATCCCGGTGGTAGTGGATGCCGGTATCGGTGCGCCCAGCCATGCTGCCGAAGCAATGGAACTGGGAGCTTCCGCTGTATTAGTGAATACCGCAATAGCCGTTGCCGGAAATCCGGTAGAAATGGCTAAAGCATTCAAAACGGCTACAGAAGCCGGAAGACAGGCTTACGAAGCAGGATTAGGATTACAAGCCATCGACTTCGTAGCAGAAGCAAGTTCACCTCTAACGGCTTTTCTTGATTAAAACAAATAAACTATGGAACAAAAAATAAAATTCCCCCGCTCGCAGAAAGTCTATTTACCCGGTAAACTTTATCCGAATATCCGCGTTGCCATGCGGAAAGTGGAGCAAGTGCCCAGTGTCAGCTTTGAAGGCGAAGAAAAGATAGCAACACCGAATCCGGAAATATATGTATATGACACCAGCGGACCGTTCAGTGATGCGGAAATGAACATTGACCTCAAAAAGGGACTGCCCCGCATGCGCGAAGAATGGATCGTGGGTCGTGGTGATGTGGAACAACTTCCCGAAATTACTTCGGAATACGGACAAATGAGAAGGGATGATAAAAGCCTCGATCACTTACGTTTCGAACACATCGCCCTGCCCTACCGTGCTAAAAAAGGAGAAGCAATCACCCAAATGGCGTATGCCAAAAAAGGAATTATCACTCCTGAAATGGAATATGTAGCGATCCGCGAAAATATGAATTGTGAGGAACTGGGAATTAAAACTCACATTACCCCCGAATTTGTCCGTCAGGAGATTGCGGAGGGACGTGCTGTACTACCGGCCAACATCAACCACCCGGAAGCTGAACCGATGATTATCGGACGTAACTTCCTTGTAAAAATCAATACGAACATCGGAAATTCGGCTACTACCTCCAGCATCGACGAAGAAGTGGAGAAAGCACTATGGAGCTGTAAATGGGGTGGAGACACGTTGATGGATCTTTCCACAGGAGAAAACATCCATGAAACACGTGAATGGATTATCCGTAATTGTCCCGTACCGGTCGGCACTGTTCCTATTTATCAGGCACTTGAAAAAGTGAATGGCATAGTGGAAGACCTCACCTGGGAAATCTACCGGGACACATTGATTGAACAATGTGAACAAGGGGTAGATTACTTTACCATCCATGCAGGGATTCGCCGTCATAATGTCCATCTTGCCGATAATCGCTTGTGCGGCATTGTCAGCCGTGGAGGAAGTATTATGAGTAAATGGTGCCTCGTACACGATCAGGAAAGTTTCTTATATGATCATTTTGACGATATCTGTGATATTCTGGCACAATATGACGTAGCTGTGTCATTAGGTGACGGACTTCGCCCGGGTTCTATCTACGACGCAAACGATGAAGCGCAGTTTGCCGAACTCGATACCATGGGAGAACTGGTACTCCGTGCCTGGGATAAGAATGTTCAGGCATTTATTGAAGGCCCCGGACACGTTCCGATGCATAAAATTAAAGAGAACATGGAACGTCAGATTGAAAAATGCCATGACGCCCCCTTCTACACGCTCGGTCCGTTGGTGACGGATATTGCTCCCGGATATGACCATATCACGTCCGCTATCGGTGCCGCACAAATCGGATGGCTGGGTACGGCTATGCTTTGCTATGTCACTCCCAAAGAACATCTTGCCTTACCTGATAAAGAAGACGTACGCGTAGGAGTAATCACTTACAAGATAGCTGCTCATGCTGCCGATTTGGCAAAAGGGCACCCTGGTGCACAGGTACGGGACAACGCATTAAGTAAAGCTCGTTATGAGTTCCGATGGAAAGACCAATTCGACCTGTCTCTCGATCCGGAACGGGCACAGACCTATTTCCGTGCAGGACACCATATCGACGGAGAATATTGTACGATGTGCGGACCTAATTTCTGTGCGATGAAATTGTCACGCGATCTAAAGAAAAGTGCCAAAGGCAATAAATAATGAGTGTTGGAAAACAGAAGGTCAACCTGCACCTCATTTCTAATTTTTAATTTATAATTGAATAAAATGTTCTCAGACGAATTAGAAAAAATATCCTGGGAAGAGACGACAAAAGCCATCTATTCCAAGACAGATGCTGACGTACGCCGTGCGTTAGGCAAAAAAGAACATCTGGATGTCAATGACTTTATGGCGCTGATTTCACCTGCCGCCACTCCCTATCTGGAAGTGATGGCACGCCTTAGTCAGAAATATACAATGGAACGGTTCGGTAAGACAATCTCTATGTTTGTACCGCTCTACCTGACTAATTCATGTACTAATTCCTGTGTCTATTGTGGTTTTCACATCAGCAATCCGATGAAGAGAACGATACTGACAGAGGAAGAGATTGTCAATGAATACAAAGCTATCAAACGGTTGGCTCCTTTTGAGAATCTACTGCTTGTGACCGGTGAAAACCCGGCTGCAGCAGGTGTTCCATACATTGCCCGGGCGTTGGATTTGGCAAAACCTTACTTTAGCAACCTGCAGATTGAAGTAATGCCTCTTAAAGCGGAAGAATATAAAGAACTGACCAATCATGGTCTGAACGGAGTGATCTGTTTTCAGGAGACTTACCATAAAGCAAATTACAAGACGTATCATCCGAGAGGCATGAAGTCGAAATTCGAATGGCGGGTAAATGGCTTCGACCGCATGGGCCAGGCAGGTGTACACAAGATTGGCATGGGGGTCCTGATCGGCCTGGAGGAATGGAGAACCGATGTAACGATGATGGCTTATCATCTGCGTTATTTACAGAAGCATTACTGGAAAACAAAATACAGCGTAAACTTCCCACGTATGCGTCCGTCTGAAAACGGCGGATTCCAGCCGAATGTGGTCATGAACGACCGGGAACTCGCCCAACTCACATTCGCCATGCGAATCTTCGACCACGATGTAGATATCTCCTATTCCACCCGTGAGAGCGCAGAAATCCGAAACCACATGGCAACACTTGGCGTAACCACAATGAGTGCGGAAAGTAAAACTGAACCGGGAGGATATTTCAGTTATCCTCAAACCCTGGAACAATTTCATGTAAGTGATGAGCGAAAGGCGGTTGAAGTGGAACGTGATTTGAAAAAACTAGGTCGTGAACCGATCTGGAAAGATTGGGACCAGTCTTTTGATTTTAAAAGATAAACAGATGCGATACGACAGACAAATCATACTTCCCGAAATCGGAGAAGAAGGTCAGAAGAAACTGCAGGAAGCCAAAGTGCTTATTGTAGGCGTGGGAGGGTTAGGCTCTCCCATCGCTCTCTACCTGACAGGTGCAGGCGTGGGATACCTGGGGTTGGTAGATGACGACTTGGTAAGCATCAGTAACCTGCAACGACAAGTGCTCTATTCCGAAAAGGAATTAGGTAGACCGAAAGCAGTCTGTGCAGCGGAACGACTCTCCGCTCTTAACAGTGAAATCGAAATACACCCCTACTCTGCCCGGCTGACGAAAAACAATGCGCATGATATCATTCAGGAATATGATATAGTGGTGGATGGCTGCGACAACTTTGCCACCCGTTACCTGATTAACGACATTTGCATTGAACAGAAAAAGCCCTACGTATATGGTGCTATCTGCGGTTTTGAAGGACAGGTTTCTGTGTTCAACTACGGAAATCAGAAGAAAAACTACCGGGACCTTTATCCCGATGAAGAAGAAATGCAACGGATACCTCCTCCGCCCAAAGGAGTGATGGGGGTTACTCCTGCCATTGTAGGGAGCATTGAAGCTACGGAAGTACTGAAAATAATCTGTGGGTTTGGTGATGTTTTAGCCGGCGAACTATGGACAATTGACCTGCGGACATTGCAATCTAACAAATTTTCACTATAAAGGTTGGTTTCTAACACAGTTAATTAGTAACTTTGCTAGACAATCCAATTTTAACAAAAGAAATGAAACTAATTGTAGTTACCACCCCTACTTTCTTCGTCGAAGAAGATAAGATTATTACCGCTCTTTTCGAAGAGGGGCTGGATGTCCTACATCTTAGGAAGCCGGAGACTCCGGCCATGTATTCGGAACGACTATTGACACTTATTCCGGATAAATATCACCGTCGCATCGTTACACATGAGCATTTTTATCTGAAAGAAGAATTCAATCTGATGGGAATTCACCTGAATGCACGTAACCCCAAAGAGCCGCATGATTATTATGGTCATATCAGTTGCTCCTGCCATTCAGTGGAAGAGGTAAAGAATAGAAAGCACTTTTACGACTATGTTTTCATGAGTCCTATCTATGACAGTATCTCTAAAGTGAATTACTATTCAACATACACTGCCGAAGAGTTACGCGAAGCACAAAGAGCCAAGATTATCGACTCGAAAGTGATGGCATTGGGAGGTATCAATGAAGACAATTTACTGGAAATTAAGGATTTCGGTTTTGGAGGAGCTGTCGTTTTAGGAGATCTCTGGAATAGATTCGATGCCTGTCAGGATCAAAACTATTTAGCCGTAATCGAACATTTCAAAAAGCTGAAGAAGCTATCAGATTAATAAATAGCCGATAATAAAACTGGCTATGCTTTTCATTTTACCCAATAAGAAAGGCACTTTTCCCAATCATGAAATATTAAAAAAGCCGTTGCGAATTATCTTCTGCAACGGCTTTCTATATTTTCAGTGTTTTCTTATCAGAACTTATATCCTACAACAATAGAGAAGTTCATATTTTTAGGATTACCAACTTTTTGTACGTCAACCAAACCGAATTGGCCTTCCAAACCTGCAATGATTTTACCGAATTCCAATGCAACTCCAACACCAAGACCTACATCAAAACGTTTCAAAGCATCGTCACCAAACGTATCTTCCTTATACTCTACATCACCCATATCCATTTTCGATTTTCCTGCAATTCCACATGCCAAATAAGGACCTGCATTAACCACAAGATTAGTATTGTCTGCAACATTAAAACGAGCTGCAGCCATTACCGGTAATTCCAAATAATAAGCGTTGATAGTCAATTCATCTTTTTTGGCACCTTTGCTAGTCAGGTATAATGAAGGCTGCAATGACCATGTATCATTAAAAGCATATTCAAAACCTCCACCAAGTTTGAAACCAATCTTAGCATTCATATCAGCATCTCCTGTGTAATTACTGATGTTCATACCTACTTTGGCATTCCAACCTGTAATTTGAGAAAAACCTGCTACTGAAATCAGCGCAAATAAAACAAACAAAACACTCTTCTTCATAATTTTAAAGTTTTAAATTAATACTAAAGGTTTTTATTGACCTCATTGTTTAACAATGCAAATGTATAATTGTAATTTGTATTAAACAACTTTTTCGTTAACGAGTGCGTAATTTATAGAGTTTATACATAAAAAAAGGGAATTCCCTATTTTTGAGAACTCCCTTTCCTATTTTGTTGAATTACTTTTCTTCTTATCAAAATGCGTAGTGGAAACCAATTGAAAGGTCTTCGCTAGTAAGATTAAGTCCGAATGAATGCTTAATAGGAGCATAATCCCCATCATAATCCATATTTCTCCGGTAACCCAAGAAACCATACTTAGCTATAAAAGAGAAATGGTCATTCAGTTTAACTGCGATTCCCGGTCTCAAACCAACTTGACCTCTTTTAAAAGTATCTCCATCCTTCACTTTATCAAAACCGATTGAAGCGGTTCCATCTAAGAATAAACGAACAATACCACTTTCATAATAAGAGAAACGGATATACGGAGCAAAATCAAATGAATTCATAGAAACTTTGTTTGCATACTCATGTCCATACGCTAATTCAGCACCCAGCGCCCATGTTTCATTAAAGTTGTATCCGATTTCCGGAGCAATTTTAAAAGAAGTTGTGTTGCCTGTGCTGTTACGCCAAACGTTCAAAGATCCGCCTACGTAAATGTCTTGTGCTTTTACAGCGATAGTTGCTAACATCACAACTACCAATAATAAACCCTTTTTCATTTTTTTTGTTTTTTAAATTAAACGTTAGACCCCAATTCGGTCGATTGATTTCTGAGGTACAAATGTAAATCAGTTTTTATGAATGAACAAATATTTAGTTAGTTTTCTACAATAAACACCAAATAAATGTTTAACAGAGGCTCTGTACCTCTTATATAGCAGCACAAAATTCTAGCTATACGATTCTTATTCAAATGGATTGCATGTAGTGAGTGTCGCCCTGCCATAATAAGCCGAAGGATTTAAGAAGTAATGAGGACTGTTTCTTTAAGATTTAGTATCTTTGACGAGTAGTAAGCCTTTCAGCTATCAGACACAGACGCGTTTGACTAACCTTGTATAGTGTAAATGCTTCGTTATTATGAAAATAAAGGCAATAAAACAGTTAGTTTAAACGATTTGTTATGTCAATAGAAATAAAGTATTTCGAGAACAGAAAAGATTGGCGAAAGTGGTTGAATGACAACTTTGAGACTGCCAATGAAGTTTGGTTTGTATTTCCCAGTAAGTCTTCAGGCGAAAAAAGTATCACATACAACGACGCTGTTGAAGAAGCTCTTTGTTTTGAGTGGATTGACAGTACGATAAAATCGCTCGACAAAGAACATAAAATTCAGCATTTCACACCTAGAAACCCTAAAAGTACCTATTCGCAAGCCAACAAAGAAAGACTTAAGTGGTTATTGGAAAATAGGATGATACACCCTAAATTTGAGGATAAAATACGAAATGTATTGTCTGCTCCTTTCATTTTTCCCCATGATATAATTGACAGATTGAAAGAAGATAAGACAATATGGGAAAACTATCTACATTTTTCCGACGCATATAAACGTATCCGAATTGCATACATTGAAGCAGCCAGGAAACGCCCGGAAGAATTTGAAAAGCGATTAAACAACTTTATCAATAAAACGAAAGAAAATAAAAAGATCACAGGATTTGGTGGAATTGAGAAATACTATTAATCTCAACTAAAAATCAATGATAATCTAAAATAAAATAGACTGCAAATACTTTCACAAGTATTTACAGTCTATTTATCAGATAGTTAAGTACCTAACCAGTGTATTCAACTACCCTTCTATAGCTGCTTGCGCCGCCGCCAGTCTGGCAATCGGTACTCTAAATGGAGAACAACTAACGTAGTTCAAACCTACCCGGTGACAGAACTTCACTGAAGAAGGCTCACCACCATGTTCACCACAGATACCACATTTCAAGTCCGGACGGATAGCACGGCCTTTTTCTGTAGCCATACGTACCAGCTGTCCCACACCATTCTGGTCGAGAACCTGGAACGGATCTACTTTCAAAATCTTCTTTTCCAAATAAACAGGAAGGAAAGAAGCTATATCATCACGAGAATAACCGAAGGTCATCTGCGTCAAGTCATTTGTACCGAATGAGAAGAACTCGGCAGAAGAAGCAATACGGTCGGCAGTCAAAGCAGCACGCGGGATTTCGATCATTGTACCTACTTTGAAGTCAATATTATCTCCCACTTCCTCAAACAATTTCTTAGCTTCCGAACGAATCACATTTTCCTGTTCCTTGAATTCATACAAGATACCAGTCAACGGAACCATGATTTCCGGATGAGTTTCCACTCCTTCTTTCTTTAGTTCCAATGCAGCACCCAAAATAGCACGCGTCTGCATTTGAGTAATTTCAGGATAAGTATTTCCTAAACGGCAACCACGGTGACCTAACATCGGATTATGTTCACACAGTGATTCTACACGTTGCTGGATATATTGCAGGCTTACACCCATCGTATCCGCCATTTCCTGCTGTCCCTTCAAATCATGAGGAACGAACTCATGCAAAGGAGGATCGAGCAAACGAACGGTTACCGGGCAACCAGCCATTGCTTTAAAGATACCCTTGAAGTCTTCTTGTTGATATGGAAGAATCTTAGCCAATGCTTTCCGACGTCCTTCTGCATTTTCCGCCAGGATCATTTCACGCATTGCTTTGATCTTTTCGCCTTCGAAGAACATATGTTCTGTACGGCAGAGGCCGATACCTACCGCACCGAAGTTACGTGCAACTTCCGCATCATGAGGAGTGTCCGCATTGGTACGTACCTGCAAACGAGTATATTTATCAGCCAGTGTCATCAATTCGGCAAAATCACCGGAAAGCTCCGCAGCTTTCGTTTCTACCTTACCATTATATACTACACCGGTACTTCCGTTCAGAGAGATATAGTCACCTTCTTTCAGCAACACACCGTCAATCTCCACCGTACGGTTTTTATAATCAATGTTCAATGCACCCGCACCCGACACACAGCATTTACCCATACCACGAGCCACAACAGCCGCGTGAGAAGTCATACCGCCACGAGCCGTAAGAATACCTTCGGCAACTGCCATACCGGCCAAGTCTTCCGGAGAAGTTTCGATACGAACCATCACCACACGTTTACCGGCAGCATGCCATTCGGCAGCGTCATCAGCGAAGAATACAATCTGACCGGTTGCAGCACCCGGAGAAGCCGGAAGACCACGGGTCAACACTTTAGCTTTCTTCAAAGCATCCTTATCGAATACAGGGTGAAGCAGTTCATCGAGTTTATTCGGTTCTACGCGCATCAAAGCAGTCTTTTCGTCAATCATGCCCTGACGGAGCAAATCCATAGCAATCTTCACCATGGCAGCACCTGTACGCTTACCGTTACGTGTCTGGAGGAACCAGAGTTTACCTTCCTGTACGGTGAACTCCATGTCCTGCATATCCTTATAGTGATTTTCCAGTTTAGTCTGGAGAGCATCCAGTTCTTTATAGATTTCCGGCATTGCTTCTTCCATTGAAGGGAATTTCGCTGCACGAACATCTTCGGTAACGCCAGCCAATACAGCCCAACGTTGAGAACCGATCTTAGTGATCTGTTGCGGAGTACGGATACCGGCCACTACGTCTTCACCTTGTGCGTTAATCAAGTATTCACCGTTGAAAAGGTCTTCACCTGTACCGGCATCCCGTGAGAAACAAACACCTGTAGCCGAGGTTTCTCCCATATTACCGAACACCATAGCCTGTACATTGACAGCTGTACCCCATTCATCAGGTATACTTTCCATCTTACGGTAAAGGATAGCGCGTTCATTCATCCATGAATCAAATACAGCACAGATAGCTCCCCAAAGTTGTTCGTATGCACCAGTCGGGAAATCTTTTCCGGTCTGTTCCTTTACGGCAGCTTTAAATTTCTTTACGAGTTCCTGCAAGTCTTCCACTTTCAACTCGTTATCCAGTTCTACCCCTTTCGCTTTCTTCACCTCTTCGATAATTGCTTCGAACGGGTCGATATCATCTTTATTGGTAGGTTTCATGCCCAACACAACATCACCGTACATCTGTACGAAACGACGGTAAGAGTCCCATGCAAAACGTGCATTCCCCGTCTTGCGGATAATACCTTCCACCACTTCATCATTCAATCCGAGATTCAGGATCGTATCCATCATACCCGGCATAGATGCGCGTGCACCGGAACGTACAGACACCAACAAAGGATTTTCAACGTCACCGAATTTAGATTTCATCAACGCTTCCACATGAGTGATCGCTTTTACAACTTCATCTTTCAGCAACTCAACCACTTTATCACGTCCTAACGTATTGTATTCCGTACAAACATCTGTAGTTATTGTGAATCCGGGAGGGACAGGAATTCCGATTAAATTCATTTCAGCAAGGTTGGCTCCCTTACCACCGAGCAAATTCTTCATGTCAGCCTTTCCTTCTGCCTGACCATTACCAAAGGTATAAACTCTTTTTTTATCCATAATATTGTGTTTAAAGTTACATTATGACTTTTTTCTGTTCGCAAATCTAAGGATATTTCGCAAACTTGAAAACTTTTTGCGAGAAAACTTTCTATCAAAATGCAATTTCGACATTACAATCCGGAATATTTCTGTATACCCGAATTTTTTCCAAAAAAAATACCTACTTTTGCAAAGTAATTATTAGACTGGTGTAAAAGTGGCAAGAAAGAAAAAAGAGCTTCCCTTATTGGAGAAGATAACAATCATGGATGTGGCTGCCGAAGGAAAAGCCATCGCAAAAGTAAACGACCTGGTGATTTTTGTTCCCTATGTAGTGCCGGGTGATGTCGTAGACCTGCAAATCAAGCGTAAAAAGAATAAATATGCCGAAGCTGAAGCGGTGAAGTTTCACGAGCTGTCGCCCAATCGTGCTGTTCCTTTCTGCCAACATTATGGCGTATGCGGTGGCTGCAAGTGGCAAGTGCTCCCCTATTCAGAGCAGATCAGATATAAGCAAAAACAAGTGGAAGATAATTTGAGACGTATCGGAAAGATCGAACTTCCCGAGATTTCTCCGATTCTCGGTTCTGCCAAAACGGAGTTCTACAGAAACAAACTGGAGTTCACCTTCTCAAACAAACGCTGGTTGACAAACGAAGAAGTTCGTCAGGACGTGAAATATGACCAGATGAATGCGGTAGGTTTCCACATTCCGGGAGCGTTCGACAAAGTGCTGGCTATTGAGAAATGTTGGTTGCAGGATGATATATCCAACCGAATCCGGAACGCAATACGTGACTACGCTTACGAACACGATTACTCTTTTATCAATCTGCGTACACAGGAAGGCATGCTGCGGAATATGATTGTACGCACCTCCTCCACAGGAGAGCTGATGGTGATTGTTATTTGTAAGATTACGGAGGATCACGAAATGGAACTGTTCAAGCAGTTACTCCAATTCATAGCGGACTCTTTCCCCGAAATCACTTCTCTTCTATACATTATTAATAATAAGTGCAACGATACCATCAACGATTTGGATGTGTACGTCTTTAAAGGGAAAGATCACATCTTTGAAGAAATGGAAGGACTACGTTTCAAGGTCGGCCCGAAATCATTCTATCAGACTAACTCGGAACAGGCTTATAATTTATATAAAATAGCCCGTGAATTTGCCGGATTAACAGGGAACGAACTGGTATATGACCTCTATACAGGAACAGGAACAATTGCCAACTTCGTTTCACGCCAAGCCCGTCAGGTGATTGGTATCGAATACGTACCGGAAGCTATTGAAGACGCAAAGGTGAATGCAGAAATCAATAATATCAAGAATGCAATTTTTTATGCCGGTGACATGAAAGATATCCTGACACAGGATTTCATCAATCAGCATGGACGCCCCGACGTAATCATCACAGACCCTCCCCGTGCCGGTATGCACCAGGATGTGGTGGACGTCATTTTGTTTGCTGAACCGAAACGGATTGTATATGTAAGCTGTAATCCTGCTACTCAAGCGCGGGATCTGCAATTACTTGATGAGAAGTATAAGGTGAAGGCTGTTCAACCGGTAGATATGTTCCCTCACACTCACCACGTAGAAAATGTGGTATTGCTGGAACTTCGATAATCTGTGGTGAAAATAGAATCTCAAAAGAAAAAAGAAATGAAAAAAAGACCGAGAAAAACTCCTGCTGAAAAAGCACGTGCTCAATATACCAATTATGCAGTCAAAGAACCCATGGAATTAATGGAGTTCCTGGCTGCCAAGATGCCGGATGCAAGCCGTACGAAATTAAAAACATTATTAAGTAAGCGAGTGGTATTTGTTGATAATGTGATAACCACACAATTCAACTTTCCCCTTGAACCGGGCATGAAAGTGCAAATCAGCAAGCAAAAGGGAAAGAAAGAATTTAATAACAGATTACTGAAAATTGTATATGAAGACGCCTATATCATTGTTGTCGAAAAGATGCAAGGACTTCTATCCGTCAACACGGAGCGTCAGAAAGAGCGCACTGCCTACACGATACTGAATGAATATGTGCAACGCTCCGGACGTCAATTCCGTGTGTTTATCGTTCACCGCTTAGATAGAGATACTTCCGGTCTGATGATGTTTGCCAAAGATGCAAAAACGCAGCAGGTTCTACGTGACAACTGGCACGATATAGTGACCGACCGTCGGTATGTGGCTGTGGTGGAAGGAAGTATGGAAAAAGATTATGATACAGTCGTTTCCTGGTTGACTGATAAAACGCTTTACGTAAGTTCCAGTGAATATGATGACGGTGGATCAAAATCTATTACCCACTATAAGACAATCAAACGCGCTAACGGATATTCTCTGTTGGAACTCGATTTGGAAACTGGCCGAAAGAATCAGATTCGTGTACATATGCAGGATTTAGGCCATCCTATTATCGGCGACGGAAGATATGGAAGAGAGGATTCTCCCAATCCTATCGGACGCTTGGCACTCCATGCTTTCAAACTTTGTTTTTATCATCCGGTAACGGGAGATTTGATGGAGTTCGAGACGCCTTACCCGGCGGAATTTAAGAAGTTGTTTTTGAAAAGATAAATTCCTACATTCAAAAATAAAGCCAGAATCAACCATGACTCTGGCTTTATTTTTAATCTTTATCACTATTTTATTGACGACGCATATAGAATGGCTGTCCATTTATTCTATCCCTAAAATCCCGCCAATTATTATACCATGTTCCACTAAAGGTTCTATCGGTAGCTTCCGCACCCCAAATATAGGCATAAGTGTCATCACCATAAAAATACAATTCCATTGAATTATATCCTTCATCAATCCATCTCCACTCAAAAACCAAGTAATTCGGATCACCGGCAGAACCAATTGTGCCTTGATTTCTTGCGTTAAATGTCATAAGCGTACCTCTTCCCCAAGTATATGCCCCGAAATCAATTTCTTCATTCGTATACCACTCACCAGGCAGATTAAATTCTGTCTCGTCTTCACTTTCGCACGAAGTAAAGCCAACCAATAAAGTCAGCATCATCAAGATACCCGCATATCTCTTTATCATTTCCATAATTCTCTAGTTTATTGCGTTTATTAATACAAAATTAGCGTTTTTTATTTACTATACATCACAAGCCGCAAGTTTTTTGTACCTTTGCGAAGATAATATTAAAATTTCCGCATGAAACTTCTTTGGCTCGATTTAAATAGTTCGTACGCTCATTCTTCATTGGCATTACCTGCCTTACATGCCCAAATAGCAAATAATACAGACATTGAATGGTGTACGGTTTCCGCCACGATCAATGAAAACACCGGCAGTGTCGTCAATCAAATCTACCGCCATCAACCGAATATCATTGCAGCTACCAATTGGCTATTCAATCATGAACAACTCCTGCACATTGTTTCACGTGCAAAAGCATTATTACCTCACTGCTGTGTTATACTCGGAGGTCCCGAATTTTTAGGAGATAATGAAGCTTTCTTATATAAGAACAAATTTGTAAGCGGAGTGTTTCGCGGAGAAGGCGAAGAAGTATTTCCATTATGGTTAAAAGTGTGGAATCAGCCAAGAAAGGGATGGAAATCAATCACAGGACTCTGTTATCTGAATGAATCGGGAGAATATCAGGACAACGGGCTCGCCCGCGTCATGAACTTTTCAGAATTGGTTCCTCCTGAAAAAAGCCGTTTCTTCAATTGGAGCAAACCATTTGTGCAGTTAGAAACTACCCGGGGATGTTTTAACACCTGTGCTTTTTGTGTCAGTGGAGGTGAAAAGCCGGTTCGTACCCTATCTCTCGAAGCAATCAAAGAACGTCTCGACGTGATACACGAACACGGAATCAAAAACGTGCGAGTACTGGACCGTACTTTCAATTACAATAATAAACGGGCAAAAGACCTACTAAATTTATTCTGCGAATACCCGGATATTTGTTTCCATCTGGAAATTCATCCGGCACTACTTTCTGACGAATTAAAACAGGAATTAGCCACTCTGCCTAAAGGTCTGCTACATCTGGAAGCCGGTATTCAAAGTCTTCGGGAAAACGTGCTTGAACAAAGCCGGAGAATAGGAAAACTATCCGATGCCCTGGCCGGACTCCACTATCTATGTTCACTTGAAAACATGGAAACTCATGCCGACTTGATAGCTGGACTTCCACTCTACCATCTTTCAGAAATATTCGACGATGTCCGTACTTTAGCAGAGTATGGCGCAGGAGAAATCCAACTGGAATCCCTGAAATTACTTCCGGGCACCGAAATGCGAAGAAGAGCGGACGAGTTAGGTATACAGTATTCTCCACTTCCTCCATACGAAGTACTCCAGACTCGTGAAATCACGGTAGATGAGTTACAAACAGCACATTATCTGTCCCGCCTGTTAGACGGTTTCTATAACACTCCCACTTGGCGAAACATCACACGTATACTAATTTTGGAGAACCCACATTTCATACATGACCTACTCAACCATTTGGTCCGGACAGATGTCATCGACACTCCTCTTAGCCTGGAAAGGAGAGGATTAATCCTCTATGATTTCTGCAAGAATCATTATCCCGACTACCTGACACAAGTCAGTATTGCATGGATAGAAGCAGGTATGTCATTAAAAAAAGCTCCGGCAGAAAAAGTAAGAACCAAAAGACAATTACCTCCTGCAAGTTGGGAAGTAGTATACGGTGCATACCGCGAAAATCTACGACTATGTTTCCTCCCTGTCGATGAAGAAGGGCATGGCTACTGGTTTGGCTTTGAATCGGAAATTCAGAAGATACAACCGGTTTTCAAAGCTAAAAAATTATCATAAACAAAAGAGAAGTATTCCCATATTATGTGAAATATGCAATACCAATATAACGCTATACGAAAAAGATGGGAATGGATACCTCAAGTCAGCGTTTCATACGAATGGTAAATCCTATTGATAATTGAGGATCGAAAAGTTTTAGAAAGCAAGAAAGCATATTTTCCATTTATTCTCGTACCTTTGTCATACGATTAAATATGCTATCATAATGAAGAACTTTATCAAGGGATTCCGGTTTACCCCCTCTAATTATCCGGCAGAAGTAGAAGCAAAAATACAGAAATACAGAAAACAAGGTTATAAACTTCCTCCCCGTAAAGTACTCCGTACTCCCGAACAACTGGAAGGTATTCGGGAAAGTGCAAAAATCAATACGGCACTGCTGGATTACATTTCAGAAAATATCCGGGAAGGGATGTCCACTGAAGAGATTGATGTATTGGTATATGATTTCACCACCAGCCACGGCGCTATCCCTGCCCCACTCAACTACGAAGGATTTCCCAAAAGCGTTTGCACAAGCATCAACGAAGTTGTGTGCCATGGAATACCTAATAAAAATGAGATTCTAAAAAGCGGAGACATTATCAATGTGGACGTTTCTACCATTTATAAAGGATATTTCTCCGATGCATCCCGTATGTTTATGATTGGCGATGTCAATCCTGACATGCAAAGATTAGTACAAGTCACCAAAGAGTGTATGGAAATAGGTATTGCCGCCGCACAACCCTGGAAACAACTGGGTGATATAGGTGCGGCCATCCAGGAACATGCAGAAAAGAACGGGTTCAGCGTAGTTCGTGATCTCTGCGGACATGGTGTAGGCATGCAATTCCATGAAGAACCGGACGTAGAGCATTTCGGCCGACGGGGTACGGGCATGATGATCGTACCGGGAATGACCTTTACCATCGAACCCATGATTAACATGGGAACCTACGAAGTCTTTGTAGATGATGCCGACGGATGGACTGTCTGCACCGACGACGGACTGCCTTCCGCCCAATGGGAAAACATGATTCTGATTACTGAAACCGGAAACGAAATTCTGACGTATTAATGGAACTGATTCTACTTATTGTCATTGCCATATCAGTGATAGTCCTACTTGTATTATCACTAACCAAAGGCAACAATCAAGCCCAAGCAGAACAACTACAAATAGCCTTGCGTCAACAAATGCAGGAGAACCGGGAAGAACTGAACCGCAGCATCCGGGAACTCCGCATGGAAATGACGCAAACGCTGAACCAGAATATGCAGCAGCTCCAAGACGTTCTGCACAAGAATATGATGACCAGCGGCGAATTGCAACGACAAAAATTTGACACAATGGCCCGCCAACAGGAAACATTACTGAAATCCACCGAGAAACGACTGGATGACATGCGCCTGATGGTGGAAGAAAAGCTGCAAAAGACACTGAATGAACGCATCGGACAATCATTCGAAATCGTTCGTTCGCAACTTGAAAACGTACAGAAAGGACTGGGAGAAATGAAATCCCTGGCCCAAGATGTCGGCGGACTCAAAAAGGTATTGAGCAATGTGAAAATGAGGGGAACATTCGGTGAAGTTCAACTGGGTGCACTCTTAGAACAGATGATGAGCCCTGAACAGTATGACGCCAACGTAAAAACGAAAAAGAGCGGAACTGAGTTTGTAGAATTTGCCATTAAACTTCCGGGAAAAGACGATGCCAACAGCACTGTCTACCTCCCTATCGACGCCAAATTTCCCAAAGACGTATACGAGCAGTATTACGATGCGTTCGAAGCAGGAGACACAGCATTGATGGAATCGTCCGGCAAACAACTGGAGAATACGATCAAGAAGATGGCAAAAGATATCCATGAAAAATATGTAGATCCGCCTTTTACCACAGATTTTGCCATCATGTTCTTACCGTTTGAAAGTATTTATGCAGAAGTAATTCGTCGTACAAGTCTTGTTGAAACGCTACAGAAAGAATATAAAATTGTAGTTACGGGACCGACAACATTAGGAGCTATTCTCAATAGCCTTCAAATGGGATTCCGTACATTGGCTATCCAAAAACGTACCGGAGAAGTCTGGACCGTATTAGGAGCTGTTAAAACGGAATTCAGCAAATTCGGAGGATTACTCGAGAAAGTACAAAAAAACCTGCAAAGTGCCGGCGACCAACTCGAAGAAGTGATGGGAAAACGAACACGTGCCATCGAACGCAAACTGCGGCAAGTGGAACAGTTGCCACACGAAGAAAGCCAGAAAATTCTACCGATCGACGGAATAGAAGACGAATTTGTAGACGAACCATAAATCAGTATCCCCCCTTCATCACACTCTTCCCCTATAAAGGAACCAAGTAAAATGAAGGGGGATTTTGTATACCTTATAATCTAAATATATCGTCATTATTAGTTTATATAATAATGTAAGACTATTTTGCAGGGGTACACTTACACCCATTATCTTAATCAGTATAACTTCGCAAAGCCAAGTTCTTCACCCACAATACAAAGATACCGGTCAGAATCAGATTCAACACCAGAGTAAGCACAGAAATCACCAATGCCGGTCCACCCAAGTTATAACCCAATGCTATGAAAATAATTCCGGCTCCTACCTCACCACGGGTAAACATACCGATAGAAAGAGCCAGTCGCTCACTTAATTTCCGGTCACGGTAAAAGAACATCGGACAAAGCTTTCCTATATTCGACAATAAAGAGACAATCACCACATGAAACAGAATCATTCCCCACGACATCATCTCCTGCGAACCGGTGACGGAATAAGCACCTGCGTGAGTCTCCGCAAAGTTCACTCCAATAAAATGCGGCATACTCATCCCTACCAGGAACATAAAGAAAAATGAAATTCCGGTAGAAACCTTTCGTTCCACGGGCGTGTCATGTTCCTTATGTTTCATAATCATACCCAACACAAATGCAGGCAACAGGACTTCAATATGAATGCTTCCCTCCTCCCCATACAATTCCTTACTACCGAGATAAAGAATTTGAGTAGCCAAAAATACGATTATCGAATAGAAAAGGATAGCCTTCCAGTCCTGACGCCAATCGTATTTATTCAGCCTTTGCCAGCCGATTGATAATAACAGGAACACAATCACTACCACAATAATCAACTGCCAGCGCAGCCCGATCATCATAATCTGAAGAGGAATCATCAAAAGAATCGTATCCAAATCATCGAAAATAGCCAATACCTGTATCTTCTTATAAATCCAACTGGACTTTAGCCCGATAGCCGCCAACATCGTAAACAAAATACCGGCTGATGTCGGTGCGGCAAAACGGCTTAACAGCAAATTCTCCTTCCATGCTTCCCAACTATTCCAAAAATCGGGCGGAAGCAATATAAACACATAATAAATGGCAATCATAAACCACGGCAAAGCAGCCGTAGCCATTGCAATAAAATAATCCTGGGCGTAACTTTTCCACCGTGTCTTATCAAGAACAAATTCACGGCCTACATTAATCATTATAAAACTAAGGCATACATAGAGTAGTACATTCGAAATGGATTTAACGGCTCCATAGCCATCGCCTGCCATCATCGGCAGGAATTGCGAAATGACGAGCCCCAACATCAGGAAGCCCGAAAAAGACAGAACTTTTCTCATATTTATAGTTGTTTGTTTCTAAAAAGTGATTGCCAAGGAAAGCTCTGCAGACAGAAGGCAATCACCTGGTGTATTAAAAACTAACCGCAAGTCAATTTGTTCAGAACATATCTCTGAAAAATTGCTTGCGGCAATATTTCTAATCCAGCTTCAATACGGCGAGGAAGGCTTTCTGCGGCACTTCCACGTTACCGATTTGTTTCATTCGTTTTTTACCTCTTTTCTGTTTTTCAAGCAGTTTACGTTTACGGCTCACGTCGCCACCATAACACTTCGCGGTCACATCCTTACGAACCGCCTTAATGGTTTCACGAGAAATAATCTTCGCTCCGATAGCTGCCTGAATGGCAATATCAAACTGTTGACGCGGAATAAGTTCCTTCAACTTCTCACACATCCGGCGTCCCATATCGTAAGCATTGTCAATATGTGTCAAAGTGGAAAGCGCATCCACAGGCTCACCGTTCAAGAGTATATCCAACTTCACCAATTTAGAAGTACGGAAACCATTCGGATGATAATCAAACGAGGCATACCCTTTGGAAATACTCTTCAACTTATCATAAAAGTCAATCACAATTTCTCCCAAAGGCATATTATAGTAGATTTCCACCCGGTTACCGGAGATATATTCCTGTTTGATCAATTCACCACGTTTACCCAGACAAAGCGTCATAATAGGACCAATATAATCGGTAGTAGTAATAATAGACGCTTTGATATACGGCTCTTCGATATGATCAATCATGGTCGGGTCGGGCATACCACCAGGGTTGTGCACTTCCTTCATATTACCTTGTTTATCATATATATGGTAAGAAACGTTCGGCACCGTAGTAATCACATTCATATCAAACTCACGGTCCAGGCGTTCCTGCACAATCTCCATGTGGAGCAATCCGAGGAAACCACAACGGAAACCAAACCCCAGAGCCAACGAAGATTCCGGCTGGAAAGTCAAAGACGCGTCATTCAACTGCAACTTCTCCAAAGACGCACGAAGATCTTCAAAATCCTCCGCCTCAATCGGATAAACTCCGGCAAACACCATCGGCTTCACTTCCTCAAAACCGGCAATAGCCTTTTCACACGGACGGGCAATATGCGTAATGGTATCTCCCACTTTCACCTCCTTAGAAGTTTTGATACCGGAAATAATATATCCTACATCGCCCGTACGAAGTTCGTTACGAGGCACCATATCCATTTTCAACACCCCTACTTCATCAGCATCATACTCTTTTCCCGTATTGAAGAACTTCACCTTGTCTCCCTTGCGAATCATACCGTTTTCAATCTTGAAATAAGCAATAATTCCGCGGAAAGAATTGAATACAGAGTCGAAAATCAAAGCCTGCAACGGCGCCTCTTCATCTCCTTCGGGATGAGGAATCCGCTCAATCACAGCCGCCAGTATCTCTTCCACTCCCATCCCCGTTTTGCCGGACGCACGGATTACTTCCTCCCGTTTACAGCCCAACAATTCAACAATCTCGTCTTCCACTTCTTCGGGATTGGCGCTTGCCATGTCACATTTATTAATCACCGGAATAATCTCAAGGTCATGCTCAATGGCCATATACAGATTCGAAATCGTCTGCGCCTGCACTCCCTGTGAAGCATCGACAATCAGCAACGCACCTTCACATGCAGCAATAGAACGCGATACCTCATACGAAAAGTCCACATGTCCCGGGGTGTCAATCAAGTTAAGGATATACTTCTCACCCTGATAAGTATATTCCATCTGGATAGCATGGCTCTTGATAGTGATCCCTCTTTCCTTCTCCAGATCCATATTATCAAGCATCTGCCCGGAAGTCACCTGAATGGTATGTGTAAACTCCAACAAACGGTCAGCCAAAGTCGACTTACCGTGATCAATATGAGCAATAATGCAAAAGTTGCGTATATTCTTCATTCTGAATTCTTATTATTTTATCTTTTTGGTGTGCAAAGATACGTAAATGGCGGAATAAAAAAAAATGCGTTGATAACATTATGATCATGTACCAACGCATTTTTTTATTGCTTAAGTGAGTTACTCGCTTAGATCAATTTGATGAAGAGTTCACCTTCAACTTCTTCCACAGAGACTTTGTCTTCTCTCAATAACCAGCCAAGGCCGAGAAACAGATCTTTGTCAACCAATTTAGTTGCTTTTTTAAGCTGCTTGGCAGTCATTCCTTCTGTTTCGTTCAGTGCATTCCAGATAGTACCTGCAATTACACCAGCTTTTTCTTTCAACATTTGCTTTGCAATTTTAGTTAGACATGCATAAAATCTTTCCAGCCAAAAGACTTTCAGATTTTATTTCGGAGGCAAAGATAGTTATTTTTATGTTATATAACATTTTATTGAGCACTTTTTTACCGTTTTTGTAATAAAAAAGCATTTTAGGACCTTATTTGGGATGCTTTTCGAGATATTCAGACCAAATTCTTGCCGCTTCTTCGACCATTTTTGCACAGGGACGCTTGCTATAATATTGAGTAGTACGCTCTTCCGGAATAGTGGAAACCGGCTCTTTTTTCTTTAATCCCAACAATTCGCCACAAATCAACGAGCCGTTACGCTTCTTAAATTCAGCCGCCAATTCTTGCACTACCGCATAATTGGCAGCTTTTCCTTCCCGGTCAGTTGCTTCCGTAGCACCGGTTTCCAAGCCTGCCACCAGAAACATGCCGCAGGCAGCCCCACACGTTTCACGCATCCGTCCGATGCCCCCGCCAAAAGAAGCACTCATACGCAATGCCTGTTCCTGTGTAAATCCATACATGTCCGCAAAAGCCGCTACTACCGACTGCGAGCAGTTATATCCACTCTTAAAAAGCTCCACCGCTTTCTGTATTCTATCTTCCATAAACTATTTTGCATTTTTAAGGTGTCTGCCTCTGCGAGTTTCGCGACGGAAGAGACACCCGTAAATTGAGTATTACCATTCTATAATATTTCCAAAGCCATTGGACAATGGTCGGAATGTACGGCCTCATTCAAGATATACGCCCGTTTCAACAGCGGGCGTACCGGCTCACTGACCATACAATAATCGATTCTCCAGCCTTTATTCTTGGCACGCGAATTAAAGCGATAGCTCCACCAGGTATATTCCTGTCTCTCCGGACAAAGCGTACGGAAAGAGTCCACATATCCCGCAGACAGGAAACGCGTCATCCATTCCCGTTCTTCAGGAAGGAAACCGCTGTTGGTCGCGTTCCGGACAGGGTCATGAATATCAATCGGCTCATGGCAGATATTATAATCACCACAAAGAATCAAGTTGGGACGAGACTTCTGCAACTCCATCACATATTTCTGGAAATCTTCCAACCACACCATTTTAAAGGCCTGGCGTTCATCCCCGCTTGTTCCCGAAGGATGGTAAACGCTGACCACCGACAAGTCACCGAAGTCCGCACGGATGAAACGTCCTTCATTGTCATATACTTCCATTCCCATACCGTATTCCACATGGTCCGGTTCCCGCTTGGTAAGTATGGCCACCCCACTGTATCCTTTTTTCTGTGCGGAATACAAATAAGACTTGTAGCCCAACGCTTCAAACACTTCTCCCGGATATTGGTCCGGTTGCAGTTTCGTCTCTTGCAGACAAAGAATATCAGGATTCTCCTGCGCCAGCCATTCCGGTAATCCTTTAGATACGGCAGCGCGTAGTCCGTTCACGTTATAAGTAATAATCTTCATCATTCTATATTTATAAATTCGTGTTCATTTTATGAAAACAAAAGCATAATGTTCAGTACCGAAACAATAATAGCAATCGAATATAATACAAACGTACTCCAACGGCTATTGACATAATCCCCCATCACCTTTCGGGAAGACGTCAGTCCCACCTGTAAAAACACGGTGAAAGGCAATTGAATACTTAGTACCATCTGCGAAATAATCAATCCTTTAAAAGGATCTCCAATAAAGAAAATCAGCAATAAGGCAATTCCCAAAGACAAGAGGACTCCCACCTGCGAGTGACTGTCCCTGATATGATAAGACTCGCCGAAAATACCTGCAAAGATAGAGCCTGCCGCCATTCCGCTCGTTATGGTTGAGGAGATACCCGCCATCAGCAGTGCCAATGCAAATACAATTGCCGCATTACTTCCCAATAAAGGTTCGAGCAAGGACTTAGCCTGTTGCAACTCTTCTACCTGAATACCACTTTTAAAGAAAGTGGCGGCCGCCAGCAGAATCATGGCACTGTTAATCGCCCAACCGACAATCATTGAGAAAAGAGTGTCAAACAACTCATATTTCAATACCTTCTTAATAGAAGCATCATCTTTCTTATTGTACTCGTGACTCTGTATCACCTCCGAATGAAGGAACAGATTATGAGGCATCACTACCGCTCCCAGCACGCTCATGATAATCAGCATACTTCCTTTCGGGAAAGAGGGAGTCACCCACCCCGCCGCAGCAGCCGGCCAATCTATTTCCACCAAAAACAATTCATAAATAAACGAAAGCCCGATTACGGAAACGAACGCAATGATGGAACGTTCTATTTTTTTATATGAATTAGTGAAAAGCATAATGGAGACAAAAAGCGTAGTCAACACAGCTCCCCATATAATAGGAATATCCAATAACATTTCCAACGCGATGGCACCTCCCAGAATTTCCGCCAGGGAAGTAGAGATCGACGCCAGTACTGCCGTGCCAAGAATAGGGCGTGACACCCATTTAGGAGTGTACTTAGTGGCCGCCTCCGAAAGGCAAAGCCCGGTAACAATACCCAAGTGGGCAACGTTGTGCTGAAGAATAATCAGCATGATGGTAGACAAAGTAACCACCCAAAGCAAGGAATAGCCGAATTCGGAACCGGCTGCGAAATTAGAAGCCCAGTTTCCCGGATCAATAAATCCTACAGTAACCAACAGCCCCGGACCAATATATTTAAAAACATCCAGTCCACCCAGATAGCGTTTATGATCTTTCCGTCTTAAGTCTTGAAAAATATTCTTCATTTTTGCATAATAGTTTTTTTAACTTCACAAATATACTTATAAATAACGAGTGAAGATCAATTTTAGTTCAAAATACCGACAAGTAAGTAAACGATAAAAACGGATAAAATTCCGATAAAAAGGAAGCGGATAGCATATAACTATTTTGCAGGGGATTTTAAGGAAAAGGAAATAAAGATTTAACAAAAAAAACAGCCCCCGACAAACCAATTGCCAGAGGCTGAAAATTAAAAATAAAAAAAAACAAAAAAATCGTCAATTAATATCCCATTTCATGCAATGCACGACACAATTGATCGGGACATGAAGTCGGTCTGCCACCACAACGCACTCCTTCGAGTTTTGTGATAACATCCGCCACCTTCATCCCTCTCACAAGGCGGGAAAGACCTTGAAGATTACCATTACATCCTCCCCAGAAAGCAACTTCTTTCACCACTCCATCTTCCACATTCAGTTCGATATTCGTGCTGCAAGTCCCCTGGGTCTTATAAACATATTCCATAACCTTGCTTTACTCTTCTCCCCCTTCCGGTTGCATGTTGGTATAGACAGTCTGCACGTCATCAAATTCTTCCAGACGCTCGATCATCTTATCCAATGTTTCGCGTTGTTCCGGAGTAACCTCTTTCAGGTCGTTCGGAATATAAGTGAAGTCTCCGCCGACATCTTCAAAGCCACATTCTTCCAAATGTTTCTGAATAGCGGCATAGCTCTTGGGATTACCATAGATAGTGATTGTTCCCTCTTCATCATCTTCTTCATATTCATCTTCCACATCATAGTCGATCAGATCCAGAATCAGTTCTTCCATATCCAATCCGTCTTTCTTCTTGAAAGTGAATACACATTTGTGGTCGAAAAGAAATGCAAGAGAACCCATTGTACCCAAATTACCACCGAACTTATTGAATACCGAACGGACATCAGCCACCGTACGAGTCGTGTTGTCTGTCAATGTGTCTACAAACACAGCAATACCGTGAGGACCATATCCTTCATAAGTCATACTCTTGTAGTCACTCTGGTCTTTACCCATCGCGTTTTTGATAGCACGCTCAATGTTATCCTTCGGCATGTTTTCACGCTTACAAGTAGCGATCACCGAACGCAGTGTCGGGTTGTTTTCAGGTTCCGGACCGCCTGCCTTTACAGCGATAGCGATTTGTTTACCCAGTCTTGTAAAAGTTTTAGCCATGTGGCCCCATCTTTTCAGTTTAGCGGCCTTTCTATATTCAAATGCTCTTCCCATTGGTTTATATTTTTAATAATGACAATTTTAAGTTTATCTAAGTTTGGCACCCAGTTTATCTTCCAGGTTCTTCACCAGTTTCGACATGATCTTATCAATCATCTTATCATTCAAAGTCTGGTTTTCATCCTGAAGCAGGAAGCTCACTGCATACGACTTCTTACCCGCTTCGAGATTCTTACCTTCATATACATCGAAGAGTTCCACTTCTTTCAACAGTTTCTTCTCTGTTTCGTATGCAATCTTTTCGATTTCGGCAAATTGTATATTCTTGTCAAGCAACAATGCCAGGTCGCGTTTCACAGCAGGGAATTTAGAGATTTCCTTGTAGCTGATCTTCACAGAACGGATGGCTTTCATCAATTCCTTCCAGTTCAGATCGGCATAATACACTTCATTGTCGATATCAAACGCTTTCAACAGCTTCTTAGTCACAACACCGAAAGAAGCAAGACGTTTTCCGCCCTTCGTGTTGACAGAGAGTGCGGCAGCAAAAATATCGTCTGTCAGATTACCGACAACCAGATTGTGCAAATCCAGTCCCAGACGTTTCAATATATTTTCTACGTACGCTTTCAATTCATACACCGAACTATTTTCATCCGCATGCGCCCATGAATTGGAAACCTTCTTACCGGTTACCCACAAGCCCAGGTGATAATCTTCCGAGTAAGGAGCCAGTACCTTCTCTTCGTTCTTCTTGTCAGCATTGAAATAATAACAGTTACCGAATTCGAAGAACTTCAAATCAGCGTTCTTACGATTGGCGTTATGAGCAATACTTTCCAGTCCGCCGAACAGCAAAGTCTGACGCATAGCGTTCAGATCAGCACTCAACGGATTGAGCAACATCACCAGGTGACTGGACGGATAAGCCTCCAGACCATCATAATAAGCCGCACGGGTCAGTGAGTTGTTCAGAATTTCATTGAATCCACAGCCCACCAGTTGTTCTGCAATCAGGTTCTGCAATTTATTCGACTTATCGTGCTCACCCTTTGTAGTCAGGCTGGAGTTCAGCGTAGTCGGAATTTCGACATTATTATATCCGTAGATACGAAGAATATCTTCAATCACGTCGCAATCACGCTGCACATCTACACGATAAGGAGGCACAGCCAATGTCAGTCCTTCTGCCGTTTCATTGGTAATCTTCATTTCCAGGCTGGTCACAATGCTCTTGATTGTCTCTACCGGAATCACTTTACCTACCAAAGAATGTACTTTTTCGTAAGCAAGATCGACGATAAAATCCTGTGCTGGAGTCGTAAATACATCTTTTATTTCAGAAGAAATCGTACCGCCAGCCAGTTCTTTCACCATCAAAGCAGCCAATTTCAGGCAATAAATCACACTATTCGGATCGATACCACGTTCGAAACGGAAAGAAGCATCCGTATTCAACCCATGACGACGGGCTGTCTTACGCACCCATGTAGGATGGAAATAAGCACTTTCAATGAATACGTCTGTCGTAGCTTCCGTAGAACCGGAGTCCAGTCCGCCGAATACGCCGGCAATGCACATGGCCTCTTCCTTGTTGCAAATCATCAAGTCGCGTTCATTCAGTTTACGCTCTACTTCATCCAGCGTAACGAACGGAGTACCTTCAGGCATTGTCTTTACAATCACTTCGTTGCCTTTAATCTTTCCGGCATCGAAGCAGTGCAACGGCTGACCGAAAGCATGAACGATATAATTCGTAATATCCACTACATTATTAATAGGGCGCACACCGATCAGACGCAATTTGTTTTGCAGCCATTCCGGACTCTCCTTCACCGTTACGCCTTTCACGGTAACACCGGCATAATGCGGACAAGCTTCGCTGTTTTCAACCTTCACTTCGATATTCAAGTCATGGTTTTCCACCTTAAAGCCATCCACCGACGGACGTTGTAAAGTTGCCTGACGACCGTTCTGAATCAGATAAGCGTACAGGTCGCGAGCTACCCCATAGTGAGAGCAGGCATCCGCACGGTTAGGCGTGATATCCACTTCCAATACATAGTCACTCTTGATATTATAATAATCCTTGGCAAGCGTACCCGGAACAGCATTTTCCGGCAATACGATGATACCTGCATGATCCGTACCGATCCCAATTTCGTCTTCAGCACAAATCATACCTGTAGATTCTACTCCACGGATTTTTGATTTCTTGATGGTAAAGCATTCGTCACCGTCATAAAGTTTCGTACCTAAAGTAGCTACCACCACTTTCTGTCCGGCAGCCACGTTCGGGGCACCACAAACAATCTGTACCGGTTCACCGTCTCCCAGATTGACAGTAGTAATATGCAAATGGTCAGAATTAGGATGTTCCGTGCAGGTCAGCACTTCCCCGATCACAAGTCCTTCCAAACCACCTTTAATGGTTTGCACTTCTTCCACACCGCCAGTTTCCAAGCCGATAGAAGTCAACGCAGCAGCCGTTTCATCAGGCGTCAGGTCGAAGTTGACATACTCTTTCAGCCAGTTATAAGAGATATTCATATACTTAATTTTTTATTGTTTCTCAAAAAGATTCGCAAAGTTAATAAGATTTTTCGGTTGACCGAGAAGGTTTGATAAAAAATTGCGCGTTATTTCACCACAGAGGACGCAACTAGAACGGCAAAGGCCCATCCCCCGGTGTTCCGAACGGATTGCCCGTCTGTGGCATAAAATCAGGCGCGGGAGGAGGCGCGGAACCGACATTACCAGTATTCATCTTCGATCCCAGCATAGCCCCGGCGGGCTCACCCGGCATCGGGATAACCATATCGTCCTCCGGATTGGAGAAACGGGTAAATTCTCCCTTGAACCGGAGCAACACCTCGCCTACCGCACCGTTACGATGCTTGGCGATGACAATCTCCGCCATACCGCGCAGGTCATTACCACGATCATCCTGATAAATCTTATAGTATTCGGGACGGTGGATAAAGCATACCATATCGGCATCCTGCTCGATGGCTCCCGATTCACGAAGGTCACTCAACTGCGGACGTTTACCATCGATACCTTCACGACTTTCCACACCACGATTCAACTGCGACAGTGCGATGATCGGAATATTCAACTCTTTTGCCAGTCCTTTCAACGAACGGGAAATGGTACTAACCTCTTCCTGGCGGCTACCAAACGCCATACCGCTTGCATTCATCAACTGAAGGTAGTCAATAATAATGATTCTCACCCCATGCTCACGTACCAAACGACGTGCTTTCGTTCGAAGTTCAAATACAGACAGAGACGGAGTATCATCCACGTAAAGCGGCGCATCCATCAGATTCTTCAGTTTATAGTCCAACTGTTGCCACTCATAACCTGCCAACTGTCCGCTCTTGATCTTTCCACTTTCAATCTCGCAGACATTCGCAATCAAACGGTTCACCAACTGAACGTTACTCATTTCAAGAGAGAACAACGCCACCGGATTCCGATAATCGACAGCAATATTCTTAGCCATGGAAAGTACGAAGGCTGTCTTACCCATCGCAGGACGTGCAGCGATAATGATAAGGTCGGAATTCTGCCAACCGGAAGTCATTTTGTCGAGCTTTGTGAAACCACTCTCAAGACCGCTCAAACCGTCGGTTCGCGCCGCAGCCTTCTGAATCAACTTATAGGCCTCGTCAATCACCGGATTGATCTGCGTATAATCCTTTTTCATATTCTGCTGCGAGATCTCGAAGAGCTTACCCTCCGCTTCCTGCATCAGGTCGTCCACATCCAGCGTTTCATCGAACGCTTTACTCTGGATATTGCTTGTAAACGTAATCAGATCACGTGCCAGAGATTTCTGCGCAATAATACGGGCGTGATACTCAATATGTGCCGATGAAGCCACCTTACTACTCAATTGAGTAATATAGAACGGGCCTCCCACCTCTTCCAGTTCTCCGCGTTTGCTAAGTTGTTCCTTTACAGTCAGAATATCCACCGGTTTCTGATTCACCGCAAGATCGGTGATAGCAGAATAAATCAACTGATGCCGGTGTTCGTAAAAAGATTCAGGACGAAGAATCTCACTCACCAATGAGTAAGCATCCTTTTCAATCATCAAAGCTCCCAGAACTGCTTCTTCCAGTTCAGGTGCCTGCGGCTGAATACGACCATAATCATTTACCGGTTGTACTTTAGTAGACTTTGCATTGCGGGTATTTCTTTTCTGTTCGGCCATGAAGATATTAACTATTTTACAATTTGCTATTTACTATTCGCGACCGGACATACTCCATAAATAACAGAGTTCTTCCGGTCGGGACGACAAAGATAGAATATAATCATGAAGAATGGATAAGGAAAAATGAAGATTTTACTAACTTTGTCCCCGAATTACATTCAACACATGATTAATTGTCATGTGCAGCACCGCAAATAGTAAATTGTAAAATAGTAAATATGCTCGCCTTTCCCAATATTAAAATAAACCTGGGGCTTTCCATCACCGAGAAACGCCCGGACGGATATCACAATCTGGAAACTGTTTTCTATCCGGTAGCACTTGAGGATGCCCTCGAAATCCGGACTTCTTCTGAAGCTGAAAAGAAGATTACCCTCCACCAGTATGGTATGGAAATAGCCGGCAATCCGGAAGACAACCTGGTGGCAAAGGCTTATTCACTGCTGGATAAGGAGTTTCACCTTCCCCCTGTCGAAATTCATTTGTACAAGCATATTCCTTCGGGAGCCGGACTGGGGGGCGGTTCATCCGATGCCGCTTTTATGCTGAAGTTGCTCAACGATCATTTTCAGTTGGAATTATCCGAAGAACAGCTGGAGGTATATGCCGCCACTTTGGGAGCGGACTGCGCTTTCTTTATTAAAAATAAGCCGACTTATGCCGAAGGTATCGGAAACATCTTCTCACCGATCGAGCTTTCATTAAACGGCTATCAAATCATGATTGTCAAACCGAACGTTTTCGTTTCCACCCGGGAAGCCTTTTCAAATATCCATCCGCACCATCCGAAATATCCGGTCAAAGAGGCAATCCTGCGTCCGGTTGCAGAATGGAGGAATATCCTAATCAATGATTTCGAGGCAAGTGTGTTCCCTCAACATCCCGTTATCGGAGAAATCAAAAGGGAACTCTATAATCAAGGAGCAATCTATGCCTCCATGAGCGGCTCCGGCTCTTCAGTGTTCGGACTGTTCGCCCCCGGAACGTCCCTACCGGAAACAATTGAAGGAAGAGACGTTTTCTGTTTCAAAGGAAAGCTATAAACATAGTATTGTTCGCCCGTACCGGGCGAATAAAAAAACGGTACCACGACTCACGTCGTAGTACCGTCACAACACAAACACAAAATAAAACACGACAAAACTACTATGCAATCTTTCCTGTCTATGCCGGGGAGGCATAAGTACTATTTACGTATATTCGCATACTCATAAACAGCTTCAGGTCGATTGGCATCAAATAAACAAATCGCATGCACGATTTGTTTAATCTTTTATGTTAATTTAAAAACAGAACTCTTTTATTGAATCCCTCTTTCACGGAGTTTCAGCTGCCAGTTCCATGCAGAACGTAAAGTATCTTCCAAAGTTTCTACAGCCTTCCAACCCAGTTCTTTGTTTGCGAAATCCGGATTCGCCCAAACTTTTTCAATGTCGCCTGCACGACGTCCGACAATCTGATAATTCAGTTTTACGCCGGTGGCTTTTTCAAAGCCATTTATTAATTCCAATACAGAAACGCCACGTCCTGTACCGATATTGAACACTTCCACTTTCTCTTTTTGCGTCTTTTCCAAGATACGACGGATAGCAATCACATGGGCTTTAGCCAAGTCAACGACATTGATAAAGTCACGGATACAAGAACCGTCCGGTGTATCATAATCGTCACCAAACACACTTAGTTTCTCACGGATACCAATAGCGGTCTGGGTCAGATATGGAATCAGGTTTTGAGGAACTCCATTGGGAAGTTCACCCAGCAATGCCGTAGGATGCGCACCAATCGGGTTGAAATAGCGCAACATGATCGCATTGATCGGAGCACCTGAAGCTACCGTATCACGAATAATTTCTTCATTGATCTGTTTCGTATTTCCATAGGGTGATTCCGCTTTCTTAATCGGAGCCTTTTCCGTTACCGGCAGTTCATCCGGCTGGCCGTATACTGTACAGGAAGAAGAGAACACAATACCTTCTACTCCATGTTTTGGCATCAGTTCGAGCAGGTTAATCAAAGAAACCAAGTTATTACGGTAGTAAAGCAATGGTTTCTGTACCGATTCTCCTACTGCTTTGCTTGCTGCAAAGTGAATGATCGCCTTAATTCCTTTATATTTTGTAAATACTGCATCAAGACCTGCAAAGTCCAGACAGTCCAGCTTTTCAAAAACTGGGCGAATACCGGAAACTTTCTCTATATTGTCAACGACGTCAGCACTTGAATTTGATAAATTATCGATGATGATTACTTCATATCCGCTGTTTTGTAGTTCTACAACAGTATGAGACCCTATGTATCCTGTCCCGCCTGTTACTAAAATTCTTTCTTTCATATACTTTATAAAATGGTTAGTTTCTCGGCTTATTATTGTTTGAGTTACAAATGTATGGAAATAAAATGGAATAGCAATAATCTGCCACCATTTTATTTATCAAAAAGTGATTAAGGTACGATTTGGTAGCAATTAGGTATAAAAAAGAATTGGAAACTCAAATCTGTATGTCGCCACACAGCAGAGCTTCCAATCCCCTATTTAATTATCAACTGTAAATCCTTACACCACGCCGGAGAATCCCATGAATGCCATAGCAAGCAAACCGGCGGTAATCAAGGCAATCGGAGTGCCTTGCATTCCTTTCGGAACTTTCACGAGGCTCATCTGTTCGCGCAATCCGGCAAAAAGCACCAGTGCCAGACCGAAGCCGATAGCCGTAGAGAACGCGTACACAACACCTGTCAGCAGGTCGTAGTCTTTCTGAATCACCAGGATAGCCACACCAAGAATACAACAGTTGGTGGTAATCAAGGGCAAGAACACGCCCAAAGCCTGATACAGAGCAGGCGATACTTTTTTCAGAATGATTTCCACCATCTGTACCAATCCGGCAATGACCAGAATGAACGTAATGGTCTGCAAATATCCCAGTCCGAAAACATCCAATACAAACTTCTGAATCAGGAAGGTAACGATGGTAGCGATGGTCAACACGAAAGCAACCGCAGCGCTCATACCCATCGCAGTTTCCACCTTCTTGGATACGCCCAGGAACGGACAGATACCCAGGAACTGCGACAACACGATGTTGTTTACAAAGATTGCCGATATAAATATCAATATATATTCCATATTCTTTTCTTATTTAATTGAATTAGGCTTTCTTGAAACTATTAATCAGCGCGATGAGATAGCCCAAAGCGATGAAAGCACCCGGAGCCAACACAAACACCAACATTCCATATTCTTCCGGCATGATGGTCAGATCGAAAATCTTACCGGTTCCGAGGAATTCACGAACAGCACCCAGCAATGTCAGGGCAATGGTGAAACCAAGTCCCATGCCGATACCGTCGAACATAGAAGCAACTGCGTTATTCTTGGCGGCGAAGGCTTCGGCACGCCCCAACACAATACAGTTCACCACAATCAACGGGATGAAAAGACCGAGCGTAGCATACAGTCCCGGCACGTATGCCTGCATCACCATTTGAAGCAAGGTTACGAAAGACGCGATCACCACGATAAACGACGGGATACGCACCATATCCGGAATCAGGTTCTTGATTAAAGAGATCACCACATTCGAGCAGATCAATACGAACATGGTAGCCAGTCCCATACCCATACCATTGATGGCCGACGAAGTCGTACCCAATGTAGGACACATACCGAGCAGGAGTACAAACGTAGGATTCTCTTTGATAATCCCGTTCATCATTACTTTAAAGTTATTCATTATCTGTCTCCTTTCTTATTTAGCACTGACCGAATCAGTAAGTTCAACTTTTATTGTGGCTCCCGTAGCTGCGTCTGCGTCTGTAGCCTTTTGAGATGCACCGCTGACACCGTTCACTTCACCACCTTTGGCTTTATAGGCTTGATAGGCAGCATTCACCGCATTCAGGAAAGCACGTGAAGTAATGGTAGAAGCTGTAATGGCATCCACCGTTCCCCCATCTTTGCTGACGGTCAGCGGAGTTTCACCCGGATTCATCCCCAAAATAGATTTCGTACTCGCTTCGTGAGATACAGCCTGTTCTCCCTTGGCCGGGTCGTATGCTCCGAACCATTTGTCGGCTTTAGAGCCCAGTCCCGGAGTTTCCGCGTGAGCGAGCAACGAGTAATTATAGATTTTACCTTCGGCGTTAAAACCTACCAGCACTTTCAGTTCGCCGCCAAATCCCATTGATTTAGCTTCGACAGCCGTTCCTACAAGTTCTTCGCCGTTCTTGGCGGGATAAACGATGAAGTCAACGTTCTTCTTTCCGTCTTTCTCGCTGAAGATCGTATCGCTTTCCGCTACCGGATTATTGGTAAATTCGGGAAGAACCTTTTTCAAGGCCTCGTTCAGCGTCTTCGCGTTCGCTTCGGCAATGGGGCCTTTTGTCAGTTCGTTTACATAAGCCAGCAACGCTACGGAGACAGCCGTCACGCCCGTAAGCACCAGCAACATATTCTTTAAAGATGATTGTAACTTTTTCATTTCTTCTTCGCTACCTCCCCAAAGCGTTTAGGTTTACAATAGGTGTTAATCAGCGGAGTGAACGCATTCATAATCAGGATGGCGAACGACATACCTTCGGGATAGGCACCGAACAGACGGATGACAACCGTCAGCAGACCGATACATACACCATAAATCAACATTCCTTTTTTGCTCATCGGAGAAGTCACATAGTCGGTTGCCATAAAGACAGCACCCAGCATCAGACCGCCGGAGAGCAATTGCAATACCGGAGAAACGTATTTTTCAGGATCTGCCAGGTGCATGATACCTGCAAAGATAAACACGGTAGCCAGGATAGACACAGGAATATGCCAGGTGATGATTTTCTTCCAGAGCATATAAACGAGTCCGATCAGCAGAGCCAGTGCACTCACTTCACCCAAGCATCCGCCATTCTGTCCGATCAGCAAGGTCAATGCGTCCGGAATCTGGCTTAAAGCGGCAGTGTCACCGTAGATGGCTTGCTTCATCAATGCCAGCGGAGTGGCACCGGTGGTAGCATCCGTATAAGCGGTCAACTGTCCGACTACCGGCCAACTGGTCATCTGCACCGGGAAAGAAAGCAACAGGAACACGCGTCCTGCCAATGCCGGATTGAAAGGATTGCAGCCTAATCCGCCGAAAGACATTTTGCCTACACCGATAGCAAACAGTGCACCCAGAATGATAATCCAGACAGGAAGATTAGACGGTAAGTTGAATGCCAGCAACACACCTGTGATGATGGCAGAGCCGTCGCAGATGGTAGTGGTAGGTTTCTTCATTAAATATTTCCCGATCGCCCATTCGAAGAACAAACAAGCTGCAACGGAAGTAGCCGTGACAATCAGGGCACCCAGTCCGAAGAAATAGAGAGACACCAGAAAAGCCGGAATCAGTGCGATCAGCACGCCATACATATTTTTCTGTACGCTGTCTCCGCCATGAACGTGGGGCGATAGTGATACGATTAATTTATTTTCCATATTCGTTATTTTTTAGCTTGACGTGCACGAATCATAGCGCCTACTTTGCCTTTGCCCAGACGACAGTAGTCGAGCAGCGGACGGTTGGCAGGACAAGTGAACTGGCAAGAGCCGCACTCGATACAATCCATGATTCTTTCTTTTTCCATTGTTTCAAAATCCCCGTTTTCGGACAAAGCTCCGAGCAAGTACGGTTCCAGTCCCATCGGACAGGCACTCACGCACTTCGCGCAACGGATACAAGTCTGCGCCTCACCACGTTTGGCTTCCTTCCGATTCATAATCAGGATACCGGAACTGCCCTTCGCAGTAGGAACCTCAATATTTACAAGTGCCTTACCCATCATCGGACCGCCACCGATCACCTTACCCGTATCTTCGGGCAGACCACCGCAAGCGTCAATCAACTGTTTCATCGGTGTACCGATACGAGCCAGGAAGTTGGAAGGTTTCGCAACCGACTTTCCAGTCACGGTAATCACACGTTCAAACAACGGCTTATTCTTCTGCACTGCCTCATAAACAGCAAACGCTGTTCCCACGTTCTGCACGACGGCTCCCGTAGAGATAGGCAATGCGCCGCTCGCCACCTGACGTTTGGTAATCGCGTCGATCAGCTGCTTTTCACCTCCTTGCGGATATTTCACCTTCAAGGGCACTACTTCGATGCCTGCATAGCTGGAGGCCACTTTGGTCATCAGTTCGATAGCATCCGGCTTATTATTTTCGATTCCGATAAATGCCTTGTTCACTTTCACCGCTTTCATCAGGATAGAAACACCTACCATGATTTCTTCCGCGTGTTCCAGCATCAGCTGATGGTCGGCAGTCAGGTAAGGTTCACATTCTACGGCATTGATAATCACACATTCAGCCTTAAAAGAAGGAGGAGGACAAAGTTTCACCTGTGTAGGGAAACAAGCACCGCCCAAACCTACGATTCCGGCATCGGCAATTTTCTTTACGATCTCTTCTGCGGAAAGCTCACACTCTTTCACCAGTGTGGTGCTACGGTCGATTGTTTCTTCCCATTCGTCGCCTTCCACATCAATGAAGATAGCAGGTTTCGCATAACCACTGGCATCGACTATGGTATCAATCTTCGCCACTTTACCACTGACCGAAGAGTGAATGGCTGCCGAAACAAAGCCGGCAGGTTCGGCAATCCGTGTACCTACCTTTACCACATCCCCTTTCGCTACAACCGGTTTTGCAGGTGCACCGATGTGCTGCCCCAGCAAAATAACAGCCTTTGCAGGAACTTCCGCTGTGATAATAGGTTGATGTGCCGACAATTTATTTTCGTGTGGATGAACTCCACCAATTGAAAATGTCTTTAACATACAGTTCTGTATTTTTTTCTGTTATTATTCTGTTACTTTCGGAGCTTCTGTAGCCTTCGGAGCAGCCGGAGCTTCTTCTTTCGGTTTCCGCGGCGGGAAATTCAACTCGATAATGGTATTCTGCGGACAAACTTCCACACATTTCCGACAAGATTTACACTTGTGCGGATCGATGTAAGCCAAGTTGTTTTCCAGCGTAATAGCTTCGAACGGACAAGTCTTCACACACTTGCCACAGCCGATACAGCTCACTGTACAAGCCTTACGTGCCACAGCTCCCTTGTCTTTATTCACACAAGAGATATACACGCGGCGTGACTTCTTTCCTTGCGGACGGATTTCAATGATCGCCTTCGGGCAAGCCTTCACACAGGCACCACAAGCGGTACATTTCGCTTCATCCACTTCCGGAAGCCCTGTTTCAGGATTCATGTGAATGGCATCGAACTGACAAGCAGCCACACAATCGCCACACCCCAGACATCCGTAACTACATCCTGTTTCCCCACCATACAATGAAGCGGCAATAGCACAACTCTTCGCACCATCATATTGGTTGGTACGCGGACGATTTGCACACGTTCCGTTACATCTCACCACTGCTACCATCGGTTCAGCTTCACCGGCTGCAAGTCCGAGGATATCAGCAATTTGTGCCATGACAGGTTGTCCACCTACGGGGCAGAATTTACCATCCAGCGAACCGGCTTTGACGCAAGCGTCGGCAAATCCGCTACAACCGGGATAGCCACATCCACCACAATTAGCCTGGGGAAGCACTTCTCCCACCTGGGCAATCCGCGGGTCTTCATACACGGCAAATTTCTTGGAAGCCACATAAAGAATAGCGGCCAGCACGAGCGCTATAGCTCCCAATGAAATCACTGCAATCAGAATCAAATTCATAATGTTTTTAGTTATTTATTGGTTTTATAGTAAATGAAAATTGTTGTTTGAGTCGCGTTTTGTTAAGCCATAAAACGAAATAATAAGGTACAAGAACAGCTAGAGAAAGAAGTGCTGCATACAACTCATTCTCTATCCATGCCATCAAAAGAAACAATGAAAATATAAGAAGTACGAAAGGAAGTACGAAAGCCAATACTACCGCCATCATGCCCATCGACGTTTCGCCGACTACCATCACCCTCTCTCCCACCTGATAGGAAGAAGCCGCGGTATCTATAATATCTATGATTTTGTCCTTACTATCCGCCGAGGAACAATGCCCCTTTGCGCTACAAGCCGCGCAAGCCGATGTCTGGACAATCCTCACCGACAGATGAGAACCTTGTATGTTTTCCACAATACCTAGATGCTTTATAGTATTATTCGTCATTTTGCAAACTCCGCATTACAAATCGCGGCAAATTTAATCATTATTTGCGAACTACGAAGCATTCCCCCAACTTTTTCTACATAATAAATTGTTATTTTTTGTGTTTACGTTATCGCACACGGAAAAAAGATTCCTATCATTTAGTACTCTAATAAACAAACGTGAGTTCGATATGTCGAACTCACGTTTATTCTACATTATGCAACTTATTCTACTTATCTTCTACGCATCGTACGAAACAAGCATCTTGTGCACCGCCGGTTGAACTACGGGTGATGGGATAGAAATCAAAAGTAAAGTAATTGAAATCCCATCCGGTTGCATTCCCATCTCCGGGCTTTTCAGCCTTTACATAATGGCTCAACCAGTAGATTGCTCCGGGACGCATATATACGTCATAAAAGAGAGGAGCGCCCGCGACGCCCACGGGGTAGCTCTCGCTAAGCCATCCACTGGGGAATCGTTCGGCTCGAGTTGCTGCATATCTTAATGTGCCCGCGCCTTTGGCATCTTTTTCTTTTCTATGTCCATATCCGGAAGCTCCAATAGGAAAGAACAGACTTTTTCCGGTTTGCTGATTGTAGACAAAACAACCACGCATTCCGCGCTTTGTATGATTGTACTCATAACCGTATGCGTCGTTTATATCATCTTCAGTACTTGTCGATCCATCTCCATACAATATACCATATCCTTGTTTGATGTCTATATGGTCATATAATGCTTTAAAATCATCATAAGAAGCAATTCTTGTATTTGAAGGAAGCTGCGATGAATCGACAAACGCAGCACCGAAACCACTCTTGTCGTCCGACGGCGCGTTTACAGGTTTTATCTCTCCCCATGCCTTTTCTTCACTTGTGCCGGCAATGGTTAATTTTTGGGTTCCTGGCCCTTGGAAAGATTCCGGTGTAACGTTTATCCAATATGGACCCGGGGTCTTATTATTGATCGCGTCGATTGGCTCGGTCAGGTTACCCCATTTGAACAACGAACCTTCTTCTAGCGGAGAAGCGGCTTCTGCGGTTTTAGTTTTCATGTTGCACGCATGCCATTCGGCCCCTCCATCAATCAATGCATCGGGAGCATCTCCTTGACGTACAAATATCAAGTGGTAGCAAGTATAGTTGTGATACTCTACCCGTATGATGGCATATCGGTTTTCATTTTCTCCGCAATTGCCTTTAAAGTCAATTTTAAAATCTATATTCGAACCGGTTTTTCCATAAACGGTGTCGTTGCTTACTTTGCTATGTTCCTTGCCAACACCTAAATTGATAAAGTTTTTATCCCCACAAACCACATAGGCTTTCCACGGACCTTCGGAAGCGAATGCCTCAAATTTTGTTCCATTTTCTTTGGGCAATCGTTTCAACAGAACGTCGAATCCTTCGTTATTGCTATGGCTGCGCCAAATACCTTTGGGGTTGACAACGCGGCGTACTTGATAAATAACAGGGTTTTCATTCCCTTTGGCGGAGTTTGTAGCGGAAGAATTGGTGGAAATCGTTCCCCATACCGTACCGTCCGGCCTCAATAACGTCGCTTTTATCTCCACTTCCGACCTGCGTTGATAGGCTACATAGGGATTATTCCCAGTGTGGCCGGTGGGTTTAATCATCTGTTTGGCGCGGGTGTACATAGGAAGTTGCACATGATATATGCTATCACCTTCTTTTCTTACCTTATATTCACCGTCATCTTTCTCTCCTTCTTCACCATAGAAACTATGTTCCTCTTCGTCCGTGATCGCATTCTTTTCTTCGATAGGATACGTTCGTTCTCCTCTTTTATGCTCTTCATAATAAGACTGGTTGGAGGTGGGAGTATATGGAGACGTTCCGGTTATAACCAAATCCTTGGTCGCACGCAGGGACAAAAAACCGTTCCACTGGTTGGCATTGGCTATATCCATCGGATGGTAATAATCGAAAGTACTTAATGCATTGTGGGGCCCCCATCGGTTGTCTTTAATACTTGCTTCTATTTTACCCAGTTTAAGTCCTCCTGTTCTGATTTTCAGTGGCAACATCATCGAATGATTATACAGATAAGAGATATAATAAGGATTCGGCACCTCAATACCCGGTTCCGGTTCCTGATATTCTATGTGCCAGTCGGCATCATTCGCGAAGTTTTTGAATTTCAGTGTGAGTTTATAATGATGGTTACGCTCGGCGTTGTAGTCGTCCTCCACATTTTTTCCAAGCATAAAACGATATTTGATATTTCCGCTTCCCACTTTTTCAGAGTTGACGGAAACGTAATAGGCATCTACTTCGATGTAAGTACCATAAGGCACGTCATCTTTCGGCAGATAATCGGGATATTTAAAATCATCTCCCGGCAATCCGGGATGATCCAATTCTCCATTCCCATCGGCATCTTGCAATTTACTGGGGCCTTTTCCTTGCATATTTTCGAAGAAAAACAAGGCATCGGCAGTTTCTTCGTGCCCTTTCTTTTGTAACACTCCGTTTTCTTCAACAGGCCACGGATAATAAGATTTACCGGTGGACAGACGTACTGGATATGATGCATCAAACACTGTCGGTTCCGTATCTCCTTCGTAGTATTTGATCACCTCTCCGTCAGGCATATCCTCTCCCTTTGCAGGAAAGGGCAAGTCATATCCTTCTTTCCCCACCATATTGTCTTTTCCCAAATAGCAATGAGTCGGAATATCTTTAATCTGCACTGACTTCAGGTAAATGAAAACCCCTTCTTTCAAGCTGCTTGCATCGTATGCAACAGTTACTTTGGAGGCTGCGCGGCGTATCCATGCATGCAGCGTCATATCTTTCTTGTTGATAGCTACCAGCGCATCTTCCGTATTGCGGTTGGCTCCTGTGGGGGCATCCGGCAGCGTGGTGAAATGACCGAACATCTGGTTGTTGGCGATGGCTTTGCTTTTTGCACCGTCACCGGTTTCTTCCGTCAACACCCAGTTCTCTGCTTGCCATGTCAAGTCGATAGATTTCAGTCCTTCTCTGGTCTTGATGGTAGAGTTAGATGTATTCACCAGATTTCCCATATTGGCCACTGCATATATATAATGATTGCCATAAGGCACTCCGGACAATCGGAATGAGGCTTGCTGAGTCCGGCTTTCCGCGCTTGTCTCCCCTTCTGCGTCGGCGTTTGTACGGTCTTCATCTTTTACCTTGAAAGAACCGTCGTTGCTTTCTGTAGAAGCAGAACCTTCGGGAAGGAGGTAATATGCTTTCGTCAGGTTTCCTTCTTTATCATACAGCAGCACACACAGGTTGTTGATGTCTTTGATGGCATCCCCTGCCGTGCGTGTCTTTACGTCCAAGGCCGGACGAAGAGGAAGAAACTCTACCGTTGCATTTACGTCGGTTTCCCCTTCGGGCATTTGCTCGTATCTGTTGTTGAACCAATCGTCCGTGCAGGCAGCCAAAACAAATATCAGCATACCCGTAAGACTATAAAGAATATTTCGTTTCATATTTTCCTGCATAAAATTATTTTAAGGAAATCCTCCCTTCGTTGGTTATAGCCCGAAACCGGGATCTAATGTGATTTCAGTATATGGACGCACATCTACCTTCCAGTCCATGCTTGTATCTTTAATGGTAATGTATACTTTTACGTGTGTATTGCGCGGCAGTTGGGGCACGTTCTCCAAAAAGCCTTTCAGCTCCGCGCCGTCTACCCCAAGGCTTACCGAATAATTCTTCTTCTCGTCCGCTCCTCCTTCACCTTCATACACGTGTTTGCCCTCCAAAAAATAGCAGGAAGGCGACAAGGTGACCTCTTTACCTCTTGGCAAAGAATAGTTAGCTGTAAAGCGATAGGTATAATATTCCGTTTCGGGAACCTCAAATGCTTCAATTTCTTTATAAATTGTCCCATCGCTTCCCTCTGCATTCCGATACCTCACACCTCGTGGCAGGAGATATGCCTGTCTAGCCATATCATGAACGGCATATCCCGTGACAGTCTTGTCTCGAGAACTTTCGTTCTTGACATAGAATGAGTATTTGACAGCAGCTCTTATGATGAACAAATCAGCTTTCTGGTCGGTCTCTCCCACCTCCACCGTATGACATTCGTTCATGGGCAGATAGTGAGGATTCACCGCCAGTTGTTTACCTTCATCCAGCTTTATCATTAGCTTGCCGAATTTATCCGCCGGAAACGTACCTCCCTTTTTAATCTGCTCCAATTCCTCTTTTAAATTGAGCCAGGCACCGTCTTCCGACTGAACGTCTATCGATGAGTTTTCATTTGCAAACAGATAAACTCGCTTGGTTTCCCTGCCACGCACTTTGAAGCGTTCATCCCCATAATGTTGCAGAACATCCCGGAAAGAGATAAACCGGTTTTCTTCTACAGTGTTATCAGGACGCACTACGATGATACGCAGTGTGCTCATCAATTCGTAACCGTTGACGGCATTTTCGTATCCGTCGCCTTCGGCGCGGGTAACGCCCGAATACATCACATCTGTAAGCGAAACATTGATATCGAGATTTACCCACACCGCATCATCATCACCACTGAATCGGCTCATCTCCTCTTTGTCACTGCCGCAAGCAGACAACAGACAGACAATGGAACTGAATAGAATAATATATACGAATTTATTCATATTTTATATTATTGACTCTGACTACCCAATCGTTTACTTTTATAGTCACCTTAAACCACTCGTGGCTTGAATCAAGGAAAAATATCATCGACCAGTAATATCCCCGGTCCAAAAACTCCTGTGGGGGCATCGTGGCAAAATGATCACTTTTGAGTATTAACAGATAATTAATCAAAGGAATGTTGACCACTTCCTTTCCATCTACTTTACGCCGGATAATCATCTTCGGACTGTTCTTCGTCATCAACCGCGACGTGGAAAACTCTGCATAAGCCACCACTTCCTCTTTGTTTCCTTCAATGACTCCCGTCGAGGCTTGTCCTTGCGACCACGGGGTATAGGTGACCGGACCATTCGAAAGCAAGTCGTTGTTGTACGAAAACAAAGTATTGTCGTCGGTGATTTCAAACTCATAGTCTTTGTCATCCACCGGTTCACCGTTCATCTGTTGCAATACGATACGGATGTTGTTGGTGTTCTTCATCATCTTCACCACCCCGTTCTGATAAAGGTCGGACGTAGCAAGAGTAAGCTCACCCCAAAACATATCATGCAATTTACGCTTTTCAGGAAGAACGGACTCGATGCGGCGCCAGTCGGCTTCTACCCGCAGATCGGTATAATTGCTTCCGATGGCAGGCTCTTGAAGCAGCGAGAAGGTTTTCTCCTTGCATGCCAATCCACCATAGGCCACAAAGCGATATGTGCCTTTCTTCAAGTCGAGCTGCATCCGGTAGTCCTCATTCTGTAATTCGGTGCCTGTGACGATACGGCGATCTACGTAGTTGCCTTCTTCGTCGTAAATAAACAAAGTAAGGCAGTCTACCTGATTCGGGAATGCGTTGGCAAACTCCAGGTTATAATCGTAGATAAAGCGTAACGATACACCATGCGGACAAGGATCAAGATCCTCGTAGATGCGTTCGCACGAAGAAAAAACAAGCCCCATAGCTGCAGCGCAAAACACTGCAGCCATAAGTCTTGAAATTATATTTTGTTTTCTACTTTGCATTGTTTTAATCAATCAAATGTGATGTTATTGACGCGAACTACCCATGGCAACACTTGTACAGACACTTTGAAGTATACATCACTGCTTTCGTCCGGATCGCCCGGATCTACCGGATCAGGATCTTTGCCCGGATCTGTGGGATGTCCCAGTAGGGAAATCTTGTCTACGCACAATTTATAAACATTGTTGCGTACTACAGCAAATTCCATTATGCCCATTTCTGCAGGCATGCCGTTGTTGTTGTGACGGTTCCAATAATAGTAAAGTACTTCATACTCATTGTTGGCACGGTTGAGTGTGTAGATAGTAAAACCGTGGTCCGTCCACACCTTATCCGTTGGGGTGCCGCCGGCAGCTGCAGCCATCACTGCATTATAAGCATTCTTAACGGCAGTGTTTTCCGATAAACCTGCAAACATACTCCGGGTATACAATGAATTGTGGTACATATAAAGAGGTTCTCCTTGTGCCATAGCAGCTTTCACATCAGGATTATCATCTGTGGCGATAATATGTCCTTTAAATACAATACCGGTCGAAATACCGCTCATTTGTCTGCCCGGAGAAGGTATTGTGTTCTCTGTCACATAACGCCAGATACGATAACCGGTCTTCTCTATATCGCTGGGGGCATTCTGCCAGTTGTCACCGTCATTTTCGACTTTGCTTGTAATTTCGGTCAATTTCACCCATTTCCATTCGGAGTTGTTGCCAAACTGTCCGGAAATCCATCCATTATCAGTGAATTTTCCTAAGTTATAGAAGAAGTTTCCCGTTAAATCTTCGCTTCCCGTATAAGAGATTTTGTCATCAAAGTCGTAATCCACTACATAATTATTAGTCGTCTCAAGCCCGCAAAGGTCGAATTTAGTATAATCTGCATTGCCACTGCCATCTTGTTTGCAAGTGCGGCGCAAATAATAAAACTCATTACTCATATTGAGCAGAGCCGCCTCAGTCAGCTGTACTTGAACCATGGTTTTACCTTCCGAATTTTTGAGAACATTATAAGTAGCAGTAGCTCTATCTCCATTCTCACTATCGGACGGTCCCTGTTTGTAGTCGAAACGAGCCACTGCGCGTTCCACTTTCACTGTCCCCAAAGGATAGGCAGATTCTTTCGTCTTATATAGAGCAAAAGATTCTGGCAGCGTGTTGGTTAATAAAACAGCATTTGACATTAAGAATCTCCCACCTGTACATATCTCCATGTTTTCTCCATTTGACAATTTATAGGTTGCATTTCCCACTGTCAGCAATTCTCCGGAATTAAATTTATTAGCCTTTTCTATCAAATCATCTGTCGGGTTGCAAAAGGCATAAATCAATACATCTTTTCCGGCTTGGCCACGCAATGCCGTTTCAGAAAGTCCCATGGTGTAAGTGTTTGCATCAACCCCTTCTGTTCCGTCGCTACCAGATATATAGCTAGACGCAATAAATTTGCGATCGGGCGTGGTTAAAACAACCAAAACACCTTTTGTCACTTTGTTTTCATTATCTGTTCCAATTTCTATACCACCGTTAGAAGTGCCATAATCATCCTTCCCTTCCTCAGTGTCTGTTACACTGCGGGTTGTTTGGGGCAGTTCCAATCTAAAGCGCATATAAACTCCGTTTTCTACATCACCATCATTCACAGTAGCAATGTCGTCATTGTTACAAGCTGCCAATGCAAAACATAAAGCGCCTGCTAAAATTTTACTCCAGCTTTTTCTCATCTTTTCTTATTTTTAAATTAGTATTCCTTATTTGATTTCCTCAATTTGCCTTAACATCTTTTCTGCCTCCGGCATTCCTTTACGCGCAGCTTCTTCAAACATTTTTTCGGCAGTGTCGAAATCTTTGTTCAAAGCAGCAAGAGTGGCGCGTGCATAGATAGCCTGCGGTGAATCACCGGCTTTCTGCAGGTAACGTTCGGCACTTTTAAGACCGCCACGACTCATAGCGATATTGGCAGCATTGAGGTTAGCCACTTCATCGTCGGGGAACATACGCACAGCGATGTCAAATGTTTCGTTATACTCCTCACTGCCTATTTCCATTTCTTGTGCGGCGAGATACATTTCATTGAGGCTTAGCTTCTGCGGCTGTGTCTTGATGAGACGTTTAATCTCTTCCACGTCAGTATAAGCACGCACTTCATACTTCACGGCATAGTCCGAATGGCGCAGCCCCGGATACACCTCTTTCAGCAAGAAAGCATACTCCTTCGGAAAAGCAGTCTTGATACTCCGTTCTTTGGCGTCCGGATCCATATTGCTACGTATCAAGGCAAGGATGCCTGCCTTGTTGTCCAAAGATGAACTTTCAACGTAACGTTCCAGCCCGGCCCAATCCTCGGGTTCGTAGTCGGTAATGAATTGTGAGTCGGCAAAATTATATTGTTTGCGTACGTACTCTTTAAGTGTCTTCGTACGCCCCATGGCAAGGCGCTCGTTATTAGAATATGGACTTTCGGGCGATGCATATCCCTTGATGCTGACAGAGATAATGCGCGTATCGGCATCGTTGCGTACAGCATCAATGGTGGAAAGAATCTTTTGCAATTCCACCGGATTACGGCGGTAGTTCTCATGTATTTCCGTACGGTTTACAGGAAAATCGATATAAGCTGAGCCTTCCAATACATTAATTTTTGGTTCGGCTTTCGGGCGTATATATATGTAAGAAGGCACAAACGCCTTCGGTTCGAGACGGAGCGCCAGCAACGGTTCGTTTTCGCCGGCAAGCGTCTCGTCACAACATCCGCACACTTCATTCAGGGTAACAAGTTTGGATGTATTCATCCATTTTTCATAAGGCACCACCGTACGATATTCCACTACCGACACGTCGCTCCGACGGTAAATTTGCGTAGTCGCCGGTCTCAAGTTATCATTGCGCAAATGATGATAATACCGATTGCGCCCTGCAATCAACACAGCAGGCAAGCTCAACGTGTTGTCATCACTTGCCAATGCCGGCGTAAATATTACTTCGCGATTGCTCTTAACCTCTAAATCGGATACGTCTATATCCATCGAAATGAAGAGTTTGTCATCCGAACGGGAAACGAAAAGGTTTCGCACTGTCACTTGCCCATTCATAAGCGGCTGCCCTTTTACTCCAGCCACACCAAGTAGTGACAACAAAACACTACCTATTATTTTAGCTATTTTATTGTTTATTGTAATCATGACTACAGACCGAATTAAAATGTATAAACCAGATTGACAGCCGCTTTTGTGGGACCAAAATAGTTGTGCGATTTTCCTTTGGCAAGTTTGGTGCCGCAAGTTGCACATGGATAAACATCGTAGCGTGTATAAACCCAACCCACCCCGAGTTCGGCTTCCAAATTCCAATGCTTATTCAATATCCATGCATAACCGTATGCAACGCCGGCACCGGCAAACCATCCTTGATAACGACGGTCGGAAACAACAGAGAAATCTGTACCTAGAAAAGAAAGGCTGTTCTTCAGACCGCCAACGTTATATTGGCCGCCTAAAGCGTGGACACCCATAAAATGACCGGCAAAACGGTCGCAGAACCAATAACGCGCTTCCGGTTGCAAAAGCCAGTGTTTCCACTTCCGCTCATGAGAAAGTGTCCATCCATTG